>CAXTRU010000140.1:6567-8812 GCA_964246665.1 uncultured Acidobacteriaceae bacterium | reverse complement strand
TTGAGCGAGTTGACGATCAGCGGGTCGTCCGCGCGGCGAATGCCGTAGCGCACCAGCTCCAAAAAGCCAGCGTCGATGATCTCGCGTGCCTCAAACGTGAACTGCTCCCCTGGCTCACGGGTCGAGATCAGGATGTCGCCGGGCGTAATGGTGTTGTTGTGGAAGGGCTCGCCTTCAGCCGGCGGCCGGATGCGCATGTAGTGGTGCGGAACCTCGGGATCCAGGACGCCCCGCTGCGTGGTGGTCCACTCTTCCAGGTGCGCTTCGATCCAGTCGGCGTAGTTCTCCAGAAACGCGCCAAGTTCCCCTGACCCGAAGGCACGCGAGATGTCCGCCGCGCACAGCAGGCCCGAGATGACCGCGGCCAACGTTGACGGCGAATAGCCGGCGTTTTCTTCCCAGCGCTCCTGCTGCGTCACCGGGGCATAGCGCACCAGAAAGCCCGCGGCGCGGGTCACAAACGGGAAAATGTCGAAGTTACCCAGGCCATCGTTCTTCCAAAGCCGCCACGCCAGGATGATCGGGAAGGCCACTTCATCCAGCTGAATGCCCGACCAGTACGGCTTGCCGTCGATCCAGAAGTTCTGCGAAAAGCCGCCGTCCGGGTGTTGCGTGCAGGCCAGGTATACCAGCGCGCGCAGGGCGGTGTCGGTGCGGCCGCAGGCCAGCATGGCCGTGGCGGACTGGATCATGTCGCGGGTCCACACCAGGTGGTATCCGCCCAGGTCGTCATCGCCCTTGGCATTGCCCCAGGGGATGGAGGCCGACGCGATAAACGCGCCGGAGTAGGTCTTGTCCTCATGCGCCAACACCACGTTGTGCGACACGCGCGCCAGCTTGCCGCCATCGGTGGAGACCGCGGCAAGGCGCTCCGGACTGGTGGCCCGATGCCACTGCTCGATAAAGCGCTTCTGGTGCAGCGCATACGGTGTCGCCAGCGTCTGCATCATGCCGGCAAGTGCCGCGTGCGGGCCATCGCCCAACGCGATCGCGATGGTGAACTCGCGATTCCGTGAAACATCGATCTCGCCCATCAGCGCAATGTTGCCGTTCAACGCTTCGCCATACTCCCAGGTCATGCGCAGGTGGCAGTTCAGATCCTGGAAACCGTCACTCACCCCCACATAGCCGCAACTTGTGCGGGCAAAGCCGCAACTCGCGCCAAAGGCCAGGGCAGTATCGTTCTTCCAGGCCAGCACACAACGCTTGCCGGCAACATTCAAGGAGCGGCCCGAGTTCCCCGCGCCACCGCCATCCAGGTGCGGCGCCAGCAGGGCGTAGCACTTCAGGCGAGACAGGATCTCTTCGTCGCCCTCGATGCGCACATTCATCAGCACCACGGGATGGTGGGGGTCGGTGATGAACTCCTTGGTCACCGTATAGCGGCCATCGAGGTCATTTGCGACCACGCGCACAGCCAGCGAGTCGCCATCGATGTAATGAAAGTCGTACTCGAAGTCGCGCTTCTCCTCATGCACAAAGCTTTCGCCGTCGGAGAAGAGCAGCTCCATGTCACGCGTCTGCGGGCGGTCGATCGTCGGGTAGTAAATCTCGTTCAGCGTGCCATGCGACAGGGTGAACCACACGCGGCTGGACGCGGCATAGGCCGTCGACACCGCGTCTTTCTTGCTTGAAGTCCAGCGCGGCTCCACACCCGGGGCGCCGGGGGCGGGGTCGCCATGTTCCAGCCAGTCGTACATCAGGTCATCAATTTGCATGCAGGTTCAGAATGCTGCCGAAGGCCGCCTTTTGGAAAGTCCCTTGCTGTTGACCCCGCTCGCGACGCCCGTGAGATCAAGCTGTTAGGCAGCGCTGCGCGCGTGAAAGTGCAGGGCGCAAACGTCTGGCCAGCCTTCCGGCGCATCCAAACAGCCGTGCAAGCAAAGCACGTCTTGCCGACGCATGTGGCGTCGGGCCGTTTGTTCTGCCGTTTTGTATCTCAAAGGAGCCTTGTATGGCGTTTGAACTTCCTCCCCTGCCCTATGACTACGCTGCACTCGAGCCAACCATCGATGAAGCCACGATGAAGCTGCACCATGACAAGCACCACCAGACCTACGTCACCAACCTGAATGGTGCGGTAGAGAAGCACCCCGATCTCGGCAAGAAGACGCCGGAAGAGCTGCTCAAGGATCTGGCCAGCGTCCCCGAGGAGGTGCGCACGGTGGTGCGCAACAACGGCGGCGGCCACGTGAACCACACCATGTTCTGGCAGATCATGAAGCCAGGTGGCGGCGGCGATCCC
>CAXTRU010000140.1:0-6522 GCA_964246665.1 uncultured Acidobacteriaceae bacterium | reverse complement strand
GGAAGACTTCGGCACCTTTGACGCGTTCAAGAAGCAATTCAACGAGTCCGCAGCCAAGCAGTTCGGCTCCGGCTGGGGCTGGCTCGTGTATCGCGGCGGCAAGCTGGAGATCATCACCACACCCAACCAGGACAGCCCGTTCATGCAGGGCCTGTTTCCTATCCTGGGCAATGATGTATGGGAGCACGCATACTACCTGAAATACAACAATCGCCGCCCCGACTACCTTGCTGCCTGGTGGAGCGTGGTCAATTGGGAAGAGGTAAACAAGCGCTTTGAGCAGGCGAAGAAGGCCTAAGCGCGAAAACAGAAGGGGAAACGTGTCCGGTTTCCCCTTCATGACGCTTGGTGTGAACAGTCAGAAGTTCAGGCGAGCTTCTGCTTATCGTCCATCGCAGGACGTCTGCGCCGCAACATCTCGAGTACATTGTCGGAGCCGTCGACGGGCGATGCAGCCGCGTCGGATGCCTCCAACGGATGTTCTTTACCGAACCGTCGTCCCGTCGTCGGATTGAACCGGTCCTCAAACTCCGCGGCTCGCATAAATTGCTCGTCTGTAAGTTCTCTCATCGGTCCTCCCTGGTAAAACGTTCACCCAACGGGCCGGTTAACTCCAGATAGTCTAACTCCTCTTCCGGATCGCACCCGAGATTCTGAAAGCCTTGCGCCTCGTAAAAGCCCAAGGCACCCGGAAGCGAATGCAGGGCAAGCCGGCCTTCGCAGCCCCATCGCTCACTGATGTCCTGCAGGCCGGAGAGCAGTTCGGTACCGACACCGCTGAAGCGTGCGCCGCTGCCCACAAAGGCGGCCAGGTTGAACGGTGCTGTTTCCAGGTACTCCACATACAGGAAGGGCTTGCCCCGGACAACTGCTCTTCGGCCAGGCACCGTTTCGAAGCCGTACATGGCCATGCCCTGCACCTGGTCGCGTTCGGTAATGGCGCACACGCCGCCTTGCCGGCTGTTGATGTGCTGCCGCTTTTCGACCCAATCCCAATGAAGGTGCTCCGGCAACTCACTGCGTCTGTCCGCCGGCAATTGAAGGATTGAGGTGCGGTAAGACTTCCACACTGATTCCACGCTTTGTAAAGCCCAAAAAGGCAAGTCGAAGACGAACAGAGCGGGCACAACACGTCGCTCAGACCGTAGAAGCAGGCGCGCCGGGCGAGAATCCGGGAGCTTGGGCAGTACCTTCGAGTCCAGCATGAAAGCGTATCCCAGTTTAACCCGCAGGCACTTTGGACGCCTCAAAGAGTCCTTCGAGCTCCTTTTTGCGTCTCATAGGCAATCGAGCGCAAGTTCTACGAGGCCTTTTCATGTGGATTGTCCGGCTGGCCCTGCGCCGCCCGTATACCTTTGTCGTCCTGTCGATGCTGATCGCTTTGCTCGGCATTGGCTCTGCGATTGAGACGCCAAAGGACATCTTCCCCAATATCAACATCCCCGTTGTGACCATCGTGTGGACCTACACCGGTCTTACGCCGACGGAGATGGATGGCCGTGTTGTCACGGTATGTGAACGCGCGTTGACCACCACAGTCAACGACATGGAACACACCGAAAGCCAGAGTTACCAGGGCATTGCGGTCATCAAGGTGTTCTTCCAGCCCAACGTCAAGGTGGAACTTGCTCTGTCGCAGGTCACTGCCGTGGTGCAGACGATTTTGCGCATCCTGCCCCCGGGATCGTTTCCCCCGTTTGTGCTGAAGTTCGATGCGTCCACGGTGCCGGTGCTGGAACTCGGCCTGAGCGGTCAGGGCTTGAGCGAGGCTGATCTCTATGACGATGGAACCCAGTTCATCCGTCCGCGCCTGGCCAACGTGCGTGGCGCCAGCGTGCCGCTGCCCTACGGCGGCAAAGTCAAGCAGATCATGGTGGACACCGACCCGGACATGATGTTTGCGCATCATCTTTCGGCGTCGGACGTATCGACCGCCATCAATGCGCAGAACCTCGTTCTGCCCGCGGGCACAGCACGTATCGGTGATCGCGAATACGTGGTCCGCACCAACTCCAGCCCGGATACGATCGCCGCCCTCAATGACCTGCCCGTGCGTGCTGCCAACGGCGCCGTGGTCTACGTCAAGGACGTCGCGCAGGTCCACATGGGCTTTGCGGAGCAGACCAACGTTGTGCGCGAGGATGGCCGCCGCTCCGCGCTGCTCACCGTGCTCAAGAACGGTGCAACCTCGACGCTGGACATCGTGAACCAGACTAAGTCGATGGTGCCGCAGCTGTCTGCGGGTCTTGGCAATCTGAAGATCACGCCGTTGTTCGATCAGTCCATCTTTGTCAAGACTTCGATCAATGAGGTGGTGCGGGAAGCGTGTATAGCGGCCGCGCTCACAGGCTTGATGATCCTGCTGTTTCTCGGTTCGTGGCGGTCGACAATCATCGTGTGTATCTCGATCCCGCTGTCGATTGCGACATCGCTGATCATCCTCACGGCCTGCGGACAAACGATCAACGTCATGACGCTGGGCGGGCTGGCGCTGGCCGTCGGCATTCTGGTCGATGACGCCACGGTGGAAATTGAGAACACGCATCGCAACATGGCCGAAGGCCTGCCGCTGACCCGCGCCATTCTGCACTCCGCACAGCAGGTCGCCGCGCCGGCGTTCGTTTCGACGCTGTCGATCTGTATCGTGTTTATCCCGGTGGTGCTGCTCACGGGCGCGGCGAAGTATCTGTTCACGCCGCTGGCCATGGCCGTTGTTTTTGCGATGATGGCGAGCTACTTCCTTTCACGCACGCTGCTGCCCACGATGATGCACTTTATGCTCGGCAGCGAGATCGGCCTGTACCAGGACCCAAGCGAAGCCGAGCGCGAAGAGCGTCGCAGCTTTATCTGGCGTTGGCACTCGCGCTTCGACCGCCAGTTCGAGCGGTTGCAGCATGGCTACAAAAACGTTCTCGGCTGGTGCCTGGAGAACGCCGGGCTAACAATCGTTCTGTTTGTTTTGCTGGTCATTGTCTCGCTTCCGCTGACGTTCTTTATCGGCCGCGACTTCTTCCCGTATGTCGACTCCGGCCAGATGAACCTGCATGTGGACCCGCCAGCCGGGCTGCGTCTTGAGGACTCAGAACAGTACTTCGCGGACATCGAACGCGAGATTCGGCGTATCGTGCCGACGGATCGCGTTGAGCTCATCCTCGACAACATCGGCCTGCCGAACTCCGGCATCAATCTTGCCTTTTCCAACTCATCGACGATCTCTGACTCGGATGGCGACATCCAGATCGCGCTGAAGCCGGGTAAAAAAGACACGCAGATGTATATGCGGCTCCTGCGTGCCGATCTTAAGCAGAAATTCCCCGGCGCGACCTTCTTCTTCACGCCGGCCAACATCACCAACCAGATCCTGGACTTCGGCCTGCCGGCGCCCATTGACCTGCAGGTGACCGGCCGCGGCAAGAACAACTACGAGTTGGCCAGCAAATTGGCCAAGCAAATCTCCGGCATCCCGGGCGCGGTGGATGTGCATGTGCACCAGGAGGTGCAGTACCCCACCATGCAGATCAACGTCGACCGTAGCAAGGCACAGCAGATCGGCCTGACGCAGCGGGATGTTGCGCAGTCCACGCTGGTGTCCCTCAGCGGCACGGGCCAGACAGCACCGAACGAGTGGCTGAATCCGGAAAACAACGTCAACTACCAGATCGTCACGCAAACGCCGATTTACCGCATCAGCAGCTTGCCGGAGCTGTCGCGTACGCCGATCACGTCGCCCAACGGCAACGCCTCGCAGGAGCTGGTGAACGTGGCGGACTTCCGGCGCGATCTGTCCCCGATCATTACCAACCACTACAACATCCAGCCCGTGTTCGATATCTACGCCGATGTGGATCAACGCGATCTCGGTTCTGTCTCCGACGAAATTCATAAGATCATGCAGCAGACCCAAGAGGGCCTGCCGAAGACAACAACCCTGGCCTTGCGCGGCGAAGTGGCCACGATGAACGACTCGTTCCTTCGCCTGGGCCTCGGCATCATCTTCGCCATCATGCTGGTGTATCTGCTCATGGCCGTGAACTTTCAGTCCTGGCTCGATCCGCTCATCATCTTGATGGCGCTTCCGGGCGCGTTCAGCGGCATCTTGTGGATGCTGTTCCTGACGCAAACCACCTTCAGCGTGCCGTCGCTGATGGGCGCCATCATGACCATCGGCGTCGCCACCGCGAACTCCATCCTGATGGTCGTTTTCGCCAATGACGAGCGGCTTGCCGGCCGTGGACGCTTCGAAGCCGCGCTCAACGCCGGCCACACGCGGCTGCGCCCCGTGTTGATGACGGCGCTGGCGATGATCATCGGCATGCTGCCCATGGCCTTGGCCTTTGGCGAAGGCGGCGAGCAAAACGCGCCGCTGGGCCGCGCCGTGATCGGCGGCCTGCTGTTTGCCACCCTGGGCACGCTGTTTCTTGTGCCCACCATGTACTCCCTGCTGAAGAAGGAAGCGCCCGTGGACTACGCCGAACTGGTGACGGCCGAAGCACCGGAGGAGATGGATCCCAACCATAACTTTGCGCGTCCCCGCGCCGGCCAACCGCAGGAAGGAACGGCGTAATGCCGCAAAACCCGAATACTCCCAACGACCCAAAGAAGAACCTGCCCTGGCCGGAAGAAACCGATCCGCGCCGGCTGGGTGAGCGCTTCCAACACAGCGGCACACCGGAAGACCGTGAGCTCGCCGGCAACTTCGAGCAGACCAACGCCGCCGACAACCGCGAGCTTGGGCGCGAGTTTGCCGACCCCAACTACGCGGACGAGCACAAGCTTGGCGCCAGCTTCGCCGATCCGAACTCACTGGACGACATGCGTCTGGGCCGCAGCTTCGAGGAGACCGAGTCCAGCCGCAAGAAGCCGCCGCTGAAGGATCGCCTCCACGCACCCCACGCGCCGCGTGATCCCCGCAGCCGGCGTACGTTCTTCCTTGTGCTGCTGGTGGCCGCGGTGATCCTTGTGGTGGCACTGTTGGCCGGCACCATCCCTCGCCTCACCCGTAACAAGCACAACGACCAGGAAGCCCAGGCCCGGCGCAGTGCCAAGCCCGTTGTAGAGGTGGCCAAGGTACTGCGCTCCAAGGACCGCGCCGGCCTGATCGTCCCCGGCACAACGCTTCCGCTCACCGAAGCGTACGTGTATGCGCGCGCCAACGGCTATCTGCAGCGCCGTTTGGTGGATATCGGCGACCATGTCCACAAGGGTCAGCTACTCGCCGTCATCGATGCACCCGATCTCGACGCGCAGGTCGCGCAGGCCGATCAACAGCTACGCCAAGCAGAGCAACAACTCGATCAGCAAAGGGCCCAGCTTGCGCTCGCCACGGTAACGGTGAACCGTTATCGCGTACTGGTGGCCAAGGGCGTGTTTTCGCGCCAGGACGGTGACACGCAGGAGACCAACTACGGCTCGCAGATTGCCTTGGTTGCCGCCGCGCAGCGCAACGTGGACGCCTACCGGGCCAACCTGCAACGGGTGAAGGCGCTGCAAAGCTACGAGCAGGTGCGTGCGCCGTTCGATGGCGTAATCACGCAGCGCAACGTCGATGTCGGCGCGTTGATCTCGGCTTCCGGAACCACCTCCGGCGATTCTTCGGCCTCCGCGCCTATGGGTCAGGTGTCCACGACGGGCGGCACCGCACAGGCCGGTCAGGCCAATGTCGGCGGCATTTCGGGCAGCAGCAGCGGCGCGGCGACCTCGGCGCAGTCGCCAGGGCAGAGCGGGGCACTGTTCGGCATCTCGCAGAACCAGCGGCTGCGGATTCTGGTTTCTGTGCCGGAAGGCTACGTCACCGCGATGCGTCCCGGCTCAACCGCGCAGTTGACCTTTCAGGAGTACCCCAACGAGCCGTTCTTCGGGAAGGTGACGCGCACGGCAGACTCCGTTGACCCCAACACCCGCACCATGCTCACCGAGGTGCAGGTGGACAACAAGGCGGGCAAGCTCGTCCCCGGCATGTACGTGGTCACCACGTTTGCACCCGCGCCCGGGCAGCAATCGCCCTTGCTCATCACGGGCGATGCCATTGCGGTACGGCATGACCAGAGCACGGTTGCCAAGATTGTGAACGGCAAGATTCAGATGGTGCCGGTGGTGCTTGGCCGCGACTTCGGCAGCGCCGTGGAGATCACCAGCGGCCTGCAGGAAGGCGACCTGATCGCCACCAACATCACTGACGACGTGCGTGACGGCGCCGAGGTGCAAACGGCCATGACGCAGTCGCCGGTGGAGCAGCAAGCGCCCTCGCAGACCACGCCTCCGGGCGGCAGTTCGCAGTACGGCAACCAGGGCATCACCGATCGCAACCTGCAAGGCAAGACGGGACAGCAGAACCAGCAGTCGCAGCAGGGCGGCAAGTCGACCGGCAGCCAGAACAAGCAGGCCACCAGCCAGAGCAAGCCATAAAGGAAGTACGGTTGAAGAAGCAAAGGCCAGACAAGATGAAATCGCCCGCCCGCCGCCGTGGGCGCGCCCGCCGCTGGTTGGGCTCCGTTGCGCTGACGTTAGCGGCCAGTGCGTGGG
>CAXTRU010000139.1:1232-8879 GCA_964246665.1 uncultured Acidobacteriaceae bacterium | reverse complement strand
GCACATAACCGTCCCATCCAAGGCCGCCCATGCTGCTTCGCCCGTTCACGCCTAAGCTTGCCCTGCTCCTGATCCTCGCCGGCTCGCCTCCGCTCGCCTCCGCGCAAGCCGCGCACCCCGTCGCCCTCGGCTCCAAAAACACGGCGCACACCCCGGCGCTCACCCCCGGGGAAACGCGCGCCACCCGCGCCTTCAACGCCGCCAAGGCCCTCGGCGCGCCGGAGCTCTATGCCTTTCTGCGGCCCTTCCCCAAGGGCGGCGACCTCCACATGCATCTTTCCGGCGCTGTTTATGCCGAGACCTTCATCAAGGAGGCCGCCGAACAAGGACTCTGCATTGCTCCAGTCGACCCCGGCGTCCCTGCCGTGCCGCACGGTCAGAACGCGTTGCACTTTGTGCAGCCCCGTGAGGGCAAACCCAACAATTGCCCCAGCGATGAGCCCCCCGCCGCCGAGGCCCTCAAACGCCAACCCCTTTACGACAACCTCATCGACAGCTTCAGCATGCGCGCCTTCGTCCCCACCGAAGGCATCGACGGCCACGACCAGTTCTTTGCCACCTTCGACCGCTACGGCGGCCTGAAGGCCTTCACCGGCGAGTGGCTCGACCAAGTCGCCACCCGCGCCGCCGCGCAGAACGAGCAGTACCTCGAAATCATGAACACGCCGACGTTCACGCATGCGGCGGCGCTCGGCTACAAGCTCGGCTGGCCTCAAGTCAGCGACACCTTTTTGAATAGCAGTGATCGGAAAGAGATCTTCGCCAAACTACGCGACCAGTTCCTCGCAGCCGGTCTTCGGGACGAAGTTGCGCTAGATCGGAAAGAGTTCGTTGATGCTGAGACAAGGCGAGAAGAGATCGAGCATTGCGGGAGCACCTCAGGCCAGGAGCGTTGGCGTCACGATCCTTGTTTCGTCCAAATCCGCTTCCTCTACCAAATCCTCCGCGGCTTCCCACCCCAACAAGTCTTCGCTCAAACCCTCCTCGGCTTCGAAGTCGCGCAAGCCGAACTGGACCACCCCGGCCCGCAAGGTCCGTTAGTCGTAGGCATCAACTTCGTCATGCCCGAAGACGGCCGCATCAGCATGGCGGACTACCACCTGCAGATGCTCATGCTCGACTACCTCCACTCCGTCTACCCCAAGGTCCGCATCTCGCTTCACGCCGGCGAACTCGCCTTCGGCATGGTCCCGCCCGATGGCCTGCGCTTCCACATTCGCGAAGCCGTCGAACTCGGCCACGCCGAGCGCATCGGCCACGGCATGGACGTCCTCTACGAGGACCACCCCAACCAACTTCTGAAAGAAATGGCCGACAAACACATCATGGTTGAGGTCAACCTCACCTCCAACGACGTCATCCTCGGCAAAACCCGCACCGACCACCCACTCGCGGCCTACCGCGCCGCCGGCGTCCCGGTCGCGCTCTCCACCGACGACGAAGGCGTTAGCCGCATTGACCTGACCCACGAGTACGTCAAAGCCGCCGAAGAACAAAACCTCACCTACACCGACCTCAAGCGCAGCGCCCGCACCTCGCTCGAGCACAGCTTCCTCCCCGGCCTCAGCCTTTGGCGCGCCCCTGACGACTTCACTCACCCCACATCCGCCTGCGCCGCGGTCATCACCGCAGGAGCGCAACCCACCGCCACCTGCGCCACCTTCCTCAACGCCAACCAGCGCGCCGGACTGCAGTGGGAACTCGAGCGCCGCCTCGCCGCCTTCGAGTCCACGCTGCCCTAACCTCACAGCTCGCAAACTCGTACCTCATCGCTCAACAAACCCGTATCAGCCAAGGAAGCACGGCGGTACACTCGGCACACGGCTCGCGCGCAGAAGGGAACTGCTCCGGTGTTCAAGAAAGCCATTCTGGTTGTGCTGCAAACGTTGCTCTTTCTGATCCTGTTTGGCGCCGGCACACTGGCCTTGCCCTTTTTGCCTCAGGTGCCGGTGTGGCAGGTGCAGACCAGCCCGGGCCGCGTGTTTGTCCTGGATGGCCTCCTGCTCGCCGTGTTGATGTACCTGCTCATCGTCGCCGTGGAGGTCGCTCGCCGCCGGCTGCGCGGCGCCGGTGCCCTCACCACGCTGTCGCTGGTGCTGGCCCTGGCGCTCGGGTTAGCCATGAAGTTCGGTTTCAAGAGCCTCTGAGAACGCTCCATCCGTAATCCCACGGAAGACGGACTGACAGGCACTCGCTATCCCTGTAGTGTCCAGTGAGTGTCGTTCTCCATCGACAAAACGGAGATACGCATTGCCGATTTGGTAAACTCCTTCCTAGAAGACGCAAACAGTCTCAGCGATCGACGTACCGCCTGACCGGGCGAGTCCCCGGCAGACCTGTCTCTGAAGGAAGTTCAACGCAACCGTTTCTGCTCATCAGAACGTTGCCCTAAGGAATGTCTCGCATGGCTCTTGCCCGCTCTTCCAGCACCCCCGCCCCGTTCGTCGATCTCGCCGAACGCAAGATCGCGTACTTTTCCATGGAGATCGCGCTCAGCAAGTCCCTCCCCACCTACTCCGGTGGGCTCGGCATGCTCGCCGGCGATACCCTGCGTTCTGCGGCCGATACCGGCGCCCCCATGGTCGCCGTCTCCCTGGCGCATCGCTGTGGCTACTTCCAGCAGCACCTGGACAACAACGGCCAGCAGACCGAATCCGACGTGCCCTGGCACCCGGAAACGCGCCTCCCCGAGGCCGGTCCCACCATCACGATTCAGCTGCAAGGCCGCGATCTCATGATCCGCGCCTGGCGCTTCGATGTCGTCGGCGTCACCGGGCACATCCTGCCGGTCTTCCTGCTCGACACCGACATCGAAGGCAACGACCCCTGGGATCGTCAGCTCACCGACCATCTCTACGGCGGCGACACCTACTATCGCCTTTGCCAGGAGGCCGTGCTTGGCCTCGGCGGCATTCACCTGCTGCATGCACTGGGCTGCCGTCCTGAAGTGCACCACATGAACGAGGGCCACGCGTCCCTGCTCACCATCGGTCTACTGGAAGACCACCTTGCCGGTGTGCCATTACGCGACGCCACCGACGCAGACGCCGCCTTCGTTCGCGAGCACTGTGTCTTTACGACACACACCCCCGTTCCCGCCGGCCACGACCAGTTCGGCCTCGACCAAATGTACCGCGTGCTGGGCCATGAGCGCGCCTCCTGCATCGAGCGCTTCGGCTGCATCCACAACGGCCTGATGAATGTGACCTACATCGCCCTGCGCTTCAGCCGTTACGTCAACGGCGTCGCCATGCAGCATGGCAAAGTCTCGCAGGGCATGTTCCCGGAGTACAAGATCCACTCCATCACCAACGGCGTTCACGCGGCCACTTGGCTGTCGCCCGCCTTCCAGGAGCTCTTCGACAAGGAGATCCCGGCCTGGCGTCACGACAACCAGTTTTTCCGCAACGTCTACGGCATTGAGCCCGCGGTTATCGAGGCCACGCACAAGCAGGGTCAGGCGCGTCTCTTCGCCACGGTCAAGGAGCGCACCGGCGTCGATCTCGACCCCGAGGTCCTCACGCTCGGCTTTGCGCGCCGCGTCGCCACGTACAAGCGCGCCAACCTGCTTTTCCAACACGCCGAGCGCCTCCACGAGATCGCCGAGAAGCTTGGCGGCCTGCAGATCCTCTACGCCGGTAAGGCGCACCCGGCCGACAACGCCGGCAAGGCACTCATCCGCGAAGTCTTCTCTGCGGCCGGCCGTCTGAACAACTCCAAGCTGCGCATCCTGTACCTCGAAAACTACGACTGGGAACTCGGCGAACAGCTCACTGGCGGCGTCGATGTGTGGCTCAACACGCCGCTACGCCCCTATGAGGCCTCCGGCACCAGCGGCATGAAGGCCGCGCTCAACGGCGTGCCCTCGCTCTCGGTGCTCGACGGCTGGTGGATTGAAGGCTGCGCCGAAAACATCACCGGCTGGGCCGTCGAAGACTTCAACGACGAGTCACGCGAAGCCGACTGCCTCTACGACAAGCTCGAACAAGCGGTAGGCCCCATGTTCGCGAACAAAAAGGCCTGGGCGCGCATGCGGCAGCACTGCATCGCGATGAACGGCACCTTCTTCAACACGCATCGCATGCTCGGCCAATACGTCGCCAACGCCTACTTCCCGCTGGCCAGCTCCATCGCCTCCACCGACCAGGAGGTCGTGGACGAGGTGCCGGAAGGCGTGCTCGTTTAGCCACAAAAGCGCTCACGCAAAGAACGCCAAGGTTTCGCGACGGACGCGAAGTCTCCTACAGCCGGTCCGTGGCGAACTCTGCGAAACCTCTGCGCCCGTTGCGTGAGCACTGTTACCGCTGTAGCCACTACGCTATGCTGGGCCTGGAGAACCTACGATGCCCGCACCGCAGATCGGCGAACAAGTGGAAGACTTTACCCTTCCCGACCAGGACGGCCTTCCCGTCACGCTCTCAAACTTCCTCGGCAAGCCCGTCATCCTGTTCTTCTATCCCAAGGCCGACACCCCCGGCTGCACCGTAGAAGCCTGCGGCTTTCGCGACCAGTTCGCGCAGTTGGAACAGGCCGGCGCGGTCGTCTTCGGCATCTCGCGCGACACACCTAAGGCGCAGAAGAAGTTCAAAGACAAATTCGAGCTCCCCTACACCCTGCTCGCCGACAAGGACCAGGAGATCATCAAGCGCTTCGACCTGCTAAAGCAGAAGACCATGTACGGCAAACCCGTCACTGGGGTTGAGCGCACCACCTACGTCATCGGCTCCGACGGCCGCCTGCTGCACACCTTCGCGAACGTCAAGCCGCAAGGCCACGCCGAAGAGGTACTCGCGCTGCTTCATCAGCAGAAGGCGAGCTAGGGAACCGCACCATGCCCAGCACAGCCCGTATCGCCGGCACCTCCGCTCTCGTCCTGGCCGCCGCTGCTGGTGCCTACAAGCTCATCACCTCCGGCCTGCAGCCCGAGTCGCAACTCTTCGGCCCCACGCTCATCAGCGGCCACAACCCCAATGAGTGGGCGCTCACCTACGACGACGGCCCCAACCCGCGCTCCACCCCGGAGCTGCTCGACGTGCTCGCGCGCCACAATGCTCGCGCCACGTTCTTCATGGTAGGCAAGTTCATCCGCGAGCAGCCCGACCTCGTGCGCCGCGTTCACGCCGCCGGCCACCTTGTCGGCAACCACACCATGTCGCACCCATTCCTCGCCAACAAGCCCATGGATCTCGTTCAGCGCGAGGTCCGCGACTGCACCGCGCTGCTCGAAGACACGCTCGGCGCGCCCATCGGCTACTTTCGCGCCCCGTTCGGCGCTCGTCGCCCCGGCATCCTGCGCTTTCTTCGCGCCGAAGGCCTGACGCCCGTGCAATGGAACACGCAGGGCAATGACTGGGAGCCGATCGGCGTCGAAGGCATCCTCGCCAAGATCGCCCCCGGCCTGGAGCGCGCGCGCAAACGCGGCCGCGGCGCCAACATCCTGCTGCATGACGGCTTCGACGAGCAGCAAGGCTACGACCGCACCGACACCGTCGACGCCACCGACGCGCTGCTCGAGAACGCCAAGCAAAAAGGCATCCGCCTCGTCACCGTCGACGAGTGGAACACCGCCGCCTGAATTGCGTTTTGAAAGTTGTGGGGGGAATGGTGCGCCCGAGACGATTCGAACGTCTGACCTACAGCTTCGGAGGCTGTTGCTCTATCCAGCTGAGCTACGGGCGCATCGCGTACAACAGCGATCCACGACCTTTAGGGTAGCATGACACTCGGCTGCCTTCATCTGCCTCGCAGGCCCCAGGCCCAACCCAAAACTCCTCAGGACGACCCCTCATGCCAAGCTCCGCTCTTGTTCGTTTCGCCAGCGCCCTTCTGCTCGTCCCCGCGCTCGCCCGTGTGCCCGCTCAGCCCGCACAAAGCAACTCCGTCAGCAACGCGCAGACCGACAAGGTCACCGCAGCCACCGACAAGCAGGGCAAGCCGCTGCCCAGCCCGCGCCACCAGCTCGACTTCACCCATGACCACAACGGCACCAAGGCCCACATCGTGATCTCCTACGGCGCGCCCTCGGTGAAAGGCCGCACGATCTACGGGGACGTCGTCCCCTACGATCATTGGTGGCGCGCCGGTGCCAACGAGGCCACCAGCTTTATGACCGACCACACCGTCCGCATCGGTGACCTCACCGTGCCCGCCGGCTCCTACACGCTCGACGCGCTGCCGGCGGAGTCCGGCTGGCAGCTGATCGTGAACAAGCAGACCGGCCAGTGGGGCACGCAGTACAACCAGGCGATGGACCTCGGCCGCGTGCCCATGACCTCCACAACACTCTCCACCCCGCAAGAGACCCTCAGCTACAGCTTCGACCACGTCACCGGCGACAGCGCCACCCTGCACCTGCGCTGGGCGGTTAAGGATGAGTCGGTGGTGGTTCACTTTTAAGTGCTGAGGCTAGCCCTAAGAACGACATCTGACGCAAAGAGCGCCAAGGAACCGCAAAGGACCGCCACGGACTCCGTCGCGAACCTTTGCGCAACCTTGGCGCCCTTTGCGTCAGCTTTTAGAAGCCGTTTACCCGCCGATAGATCCCGTCACGTAGCCGATCCACGTTAAAGTTCAGCAACAGCCCTAGCCGCCGATTGGAAAGCTTCAGATACGACACAAGCTGCGAAAGGTGCACAGGAGCAACAACCTCGATCGACTTCACTTCAATCACAACTTGCTGAGCTACAAGGATGTCTATTCTGTAGCCCACATCCGTAAGCTTCACACCGTCGTACACGACCGGCACAGGCACTTCCGTCGCAACCTCCAGGCCTACCTTGTGCAACTCATACACAAGACAAGCCTGGTAGGCACTCTCTAGAAGGCCAGGACCTAAGGCGGTGTGCACCCGAAATGCTGCATCCAGCACCCGCTTTGCAAGCTCATTCAGTGCTTCTGCTTCCACCCCGAACTACCACTCCTTAGCCGCGGTATCCACCTGCACAGGCTCGCTCGCCACGGGCGCCTTCCACCGCAGCACAGGCTTCCGCGCCGCCGTGGTTTCGTCGAGCCGCTGCAGCCGCGTCGTATGCGGTGCCGTGGTCACCAGCTCCGGGTTCTCCTCGGCCTCACGCGCAATCTGCTGCAACGCATCCACCAGCAAATCCAGCTCTTCCTTCGACTCCGACTCCGTAGGCTCGATCATCATCGCGCCCTGCACCACCAGCGGAAAGCTGACCGTATACGCATGGAAGCCGTAGTCGATCAGCCGCTTGCCCATGTCGCCGGTCTTCACGCCATTCTTCGCCTGCAGCCTGTCGCTGAACACCACCTCATGCATCGACCGCGACTTGTACGGCAACTCAAACGTGCCCTCAAGCTTCTTCCGCAGATAATTCGCATTCAGCACGGCATCTTCCGTCGTCTGCCGCAGCCCATCCGGGCCGTTCGCCAGGATGTACGCCAGCGCCCGGATAAACATGCCGTAGTTGCCGTACCACGCCTTCACCCGCCCCACGGTCTGCGGCCGGTTGTACTCAAAGCCCAGCGTGCCGTCCGCCCGTGTCGCGATCACCGGGGTCGGCAGAAATGGCTCCAGGATCTTCTTGCAGGCCACCGGCCCCGAGCCTGGGCCACCGCCCCCGTGCGGCGTAGAGAACGTCTTGTGCAGGTTCAAGTGCATGACGTCGCCGCCGAGCTGGGCGGGCG
>CAXTRU010000139.1:0-1222 GCA_964246665.1 uncultured Acidobacteriaceae bacterium | reverse complement strand
AAAGTCCCCCGGTCGCGTCTTGCCTACCAATGCATTCATGTTGGCGCCGTCCATGTACAGCAGTGCGCCCTTGGCATGCAGAATGTCCGCAATCTTGTGAATGTCCGACTCAAACACGCCGATGGTCGAAGGGTTCGTCAGCATCAGCGCCGCCGTGTCTTCATCCACCAGCTTTTCGAGCGCGGCAAGGTCCACCATGCCCAGCTCATTCGACTTCAGGTTTGCTACCTGGTAGCCGCAGATCGCCGCCGTCGCCGGGTTCGTCCCATGCGCCGAGTCCGGAATGAGCACCTTCTTGCGCGGGTTTCCCTGGCTCTCGTGATACGCCCGGGCCAGCAAAATGCCCGTAAACTCGCCATGCGCACCCGCCGCCGGCTGCAGCGTGATGCAGTCCATACCCGTAATCTCAATCAGGCACTCGCTCAACAGCTTCATCAGGCCCAGCGCGCCTTGGCTCAACGACTCGGGTTGGTACGGGTGCGCCTCGGCCAAACCTTCCAGCCGCGCCACGGCCTCGTTGATGCGTGGGTTGTACTTCATCGTGCAGCTGCCCAGCGGATACATGCCCAGGTCAATGGCATAATTCCACGTCGAAAGCCGCGTAAAGTGCCGAATGATCTCGATCTCGCTCAGCTCCGGCATCACGCCCAGGCCGTCCGTGCGCACCGCATCGCCCAGCAGGGAAGCCGCGTCTACCGCGGGCACGTCCAGCTCCGCCAGCCGGTACGCCTTCTTGCCCGGCGAGCTCTTCTCAAAGATCAGGTTTTCGTTCTGGTTGACGTGTGTTGTTGCCTTCTTCGGTGTGCCTTGAAACTTCGTGTCTGCCATGCCCATCCTTCAGCGGCCGCCACCAGCGGGAGCCGCAAAACCAGCGTCCTTATAAGGGTCTCACAATCATCGCTGGTACCTTCTGCCTCCTCAACATCTGACGCAAAGAGCGCCAAGGGACCGCAAAGATCCGCCACGGAAGCCGTCGCGACCCGCAAAGATCCGCCACGGAAGCCGTCGCGACCCGCAAAGCTTCGCCACGGATCCCGTCGCGACCCTTTGCGCAACCTTGGCGCCCTTAGCGTCAGATTTCACCTCACCAAGGCTCAAGTTACCTCCCGTGGTTCGCGCCAAGACACTTTTCCACGCCCCCTCGGACAACACAAAACATCGTTTCCCGCTTCGGTTCACAATAGACACAGGCAAACCTGCCTCAAGCCCGGGAGGAACTCCC
>CAXTRU010000138.1:3284-8891 GCA_964246665.1 uncultured Acidobacteriaceae bacterium | reverse complement strand
GTACCAGCCAGGTCGAAAACGCCCCGCAACAAGCCGAACTCGACCTGTGGCAGAACCGCCTGTAGCTCTTGTCCTCCCAAGCTCGATTGTCATAACGTACATACAAGTGATGTAAGGAGCCTTGCCACGCCCATCACCACGATCTCGGCGCGCGACTTCGCCCGTGATCTGGCACGGGCCAAACGTGCCGCAACTGCCGGCCCGGTCTTTGTTACGGACCGCGGTAAGCCGACCTTCGCTCTCCTGAACATCGAGGACTACTACAAGCTCGCGGGCACAGAGCCGCAAAGCCTTCTCGACCTCATGGACTCGCTCCCCGGGGGCGACTTCGACTTTGATCCGCCATCACTCGGCCCGCTCGGCCTCAAGCCGGCGAAGCTGGACTAGTGTTTCTGCTCGACACCAACGTCCTCTCAGAGCTTCTCGCCGGCAAGCCCTCGCCCGCCGTACGCCGCTGGGCAGTCAACGTGTCAGCCAATCAGCTCTACCTCTCTGCCATCACCGTCCTGGAACTGAAGATCGGCGTCCTGGCAATGGAGCGCAAAGACGCCCCTCAGGGGCAGGTTCTCCGTTCCTGGTCACAAGCGGTGCTCGGGCAGTTCTCCAGCCGCGTTCTGCCCTTCGGTGCCACCACCGCTCTGCTCTGTGCGGCGATGCACGTCCCTGACCGGCGCCCAGAACGGGACGCCATGATTGCCGCCACCGCCAAGGAGCACGGCTACACCCTGGTAAGCCGCAACACAGACGACTTCGAGGGCTGCGGCATTCCGCTGCTGAACCCCTGGCTCGTCCCGTAGCCGAGCTGACCCACTACATCGGCCTAAACTAGACCTGATGCCTGAAATCACTCCCAGCGCCGACATCCTCCCGATCCCTACCTACCCCTTTCGCGCCTACCTCTTCGACCTCGCCGGCACCGTAGCCGACTCGATGCCGCTGCACCTCATCAGCTGGCGGCAGGCTACACGCGAATTCGGCGGCGACTTCCCCACCGAACTCTTCTGGCAGTGGGGCGGCATCCCCCTCCCGCGCACCGTGGAGATGCTCAACGAGCGCTTCGGTTACCACCTGGACCCGACCGAGGTCGTTCATCGCAAAGAGCAGATTTACCTGACCATGCTCGACAAGGTGCGCCCCATCGCTACCGTTGCCGCGCACGTCGCCAAACAACACGGCCACCTGCCGATGGCCATCGTCAGCGGCTCTCCACGCCTCACCATCATGAAGACGCTCGAAGCACTCAAGATGAGCGACGACTTTCAGGCCATCGTCGGCGCCGAAGACTACACCCACGGCAAACCCGACCCCGAGCCCTTCCTCACCGCCGCCAAACTGCTCAACACGCCGCCCAAAGACTGCCTCGTCTTTGAGGACGCCGAAGCCGGCATCCAGTCCGCCATCGCTGCCGGCATGCAGTATGTCCGCGTCCCCGTCCACCACCTCACGGAGGCAGCTACCTAGCTTCCATCCAGCCCTGAGTAACTTTTAGCGCGCCGCGCTCGCACCCATGGCCCGCCACTTATCCCGAATCTGCTTGTCGGTCAGCGCCTTGATGAACACACCGCCCACCACCGACCGGGCCTGAAAGCCGATCTGCGCGCCTGTCTTGGTGTCGTACCAATCTGTTAGCGGCACCCGTGTGGGTGTTTCCTTCAGCCAAAGCCCGATCGGGTCCAGGATGGCATTGAAATCAGCCGGCGATGCTGCCAGGGTCGCCGTCCACACCGACCAGTCCAGCTTCGTGTAATCCTTGCGGCTGTCGAGCGGCAGCCCATACCGGTTCAGCTTGGTCTTGTAGTACGCAATCTCGCTGGCTCGCACCGAGGCCGGAAACAGGTTGTAGCCCAGCAACTGATCCCAGACCAGGTTGTACTTCTGGCTCCAAGTGCCTGGCGAGTCATATGCCAGCTTGAAATGGTCCCCCTCCCGGTCCATTGCCACCCACCTCTCTGCATAGGTGTGCGCTGTCTTCGAGTACTCCCGCGCGACCCCGTCTTTACCCTGCAGCCGGGCCAGATCGGCGTACGCCTCCAATGCGTCGATCGCCTTCAGCGCAAGGTTGGCGTTGTGTGTGACGTGCCCCGCAAAGTCATCGGTGGTCAGCTGATTTTCAGGGTCCAGTCCATGCGCCCGCAGAAACTCCGCCCATTGGGTCAGCACGCTCCAGTACGTCTGCGCGAGCGCCAGGTTCGGCTTGCCGTTCACGTTGGCTCGCGCCACCGCGTCCACCATCAACAGCATGTTGCCGGACTCCTCCACCGGCATCTGATCCTCTTCCGTTGCCTCGCCACCACCATACGTCTGCCCATTCGCCAACGGATACGTCCCCAGATCATGCGGCGCGAACGGAAACTTCCACCGGTTCGGCAAGGCCGTATACTCCAGCAGCGGCCGCAACTCGGCCTCCAGCAGGGAGGGATTAAACAGCAGGAACATGGGCGAAGCGGGATAAAGCACATCCACCGTCCCGATGCTGCCGTTAGAAAAATTCTCCTTACCAAACACCAGCGGCGTCCCGTCAACATCCGCCACGAAGCCATGCGCGGCCCACGCCTGCCGGTACGCCAAGACGCACAGGTCGGCGTAGTGCTGCCCGCCCACATGCTCCAGGTCGGCCGTGAGCGCGGTATCCAAAACCTGTCCGCGTTGTTCCAATGCCGGCATCTCGCGCTCCGCGGCGTCCAACATCGCCGCGACGGTTTCACCGTTGCGTTGCCAGTACGGCCGCAGATTACGGTTCAGGTACTGGATCGCATACGTCTCCGTGTAGGACACCAGCACATGCCGCGTCACTGCGTCTCCGCTGACCTGCCCAAAGCTGAGCGCGGCGGCCACATGCGCATCGTCACGCCCCACCACCTGCGGCCCCCCAAGGTCGTCTGCGGCGGGCAAACGTCCCGCGCTGGCGAACGCCTGCAAGGTGCCGCGCGCCATCGCCGACTCCGATGCCTCGCCCTTCGGTATAGAAAGATGGAAGTATCCCCAGTCCATGCGCAGGTCGTCACCAGCCCGGTTCAGCTCTCGCTGATCCCGCGACCCTACCGAAAGCACCGTCTGCGTCTCGGTTTGCGCGCGCGAAAACGTCACCGCCTCGCCGGGTTCGTTGACCGCGATCAGCGGGTTCACATCCAGCAGCACCGACACCGCGTGAGGCCGGCCATCGGCGGATTTTGCTGCGAAGCTCACATACGTCACGGGCCGCGAGAGCACGTCCAGGTCCGACAGGATCGTCGGTGTGAAGAAGGTGAGGTCGAGCGCGATGCCACCGCCGGTGAAGCTGTAGCGCGTATGCGTTGGGGTGATGCTGTGCGCGACCTGCTGCATGGCCGGGGTATCGCGCGGACCGCGCCCCATAAAGCGCAAGGTCTGCCCATCGACCCGCACCAGACCCGTGATGGATTGCGGCTTGCCCGTCCAATGCACTGTGTCCGAAGCCGTCAGGTCATCGGTGTCCGACCACACGGAAAAGTATGGGTCGTGCGTGATCAACGGCGTCGCCGGCACACGCCCTTGCTGGGCGAAGGACGGCAAGACAAGAGGCAACAGCATCAACGGCCCAAGTAAGCCTTTACGCAACCAAATACCCTCATTCCTCAACGCACCCTACCATGCCGGCGGTTACGGCCGGCGCGTAAACTTCGGTTGTCAGCTTCCGTTCTGCTCCGAAAAGCGACAGCGACATGCTTCGTGTTGGCACCATCTTCAGCCACCACACCTCCGAAGCCTGCGTAGGTCTCCCTGCGCGACACGAAGTGACCACGGGACCCGATCTCCTCGGGCTCCGGGTTCCTTCACGCCCTATGCTTTGCCTGCCAACTGCCGCAAGACATACTGCAAGATGCCGCCGTGCTGGTAGTACAGGATCTCCTGCGGTGTGTCGATGCGGATGGTCACCGGGAAGTCGACGGCCAATCCATCCGGCTTGGTCGCTTTCACCGTCAGGTTTTTGCCTGCGGCGAAGCCGTTGTCGAGCATGGCCCGCAGTTGCCCCGGCTCGCCCAGCGTAAACACCTCTTCGCCGGTCAGGCCGTACGTGTCGACGCTCTCGCCGTACTGAAACTGCAGCGGCAGGATGCCCATGCCCACGAGGTTCGAGCGGTGAATGCGCTCATAGCTCTCCGCCACCACAAACTTGATCCCCAGCAGGTTCGGTCCCTTCGCCGCCCAGTCACGGCTTGACCCGGACCCATACTCCTTGCCTGCCAGAATGCATAACGGCACGCCACGCTCGATGTACTGCACGCTGGCGTCGTAGATCGATATTCCCTCGCTCTGGGGCAACAAGCGCGTCACACCGCCCTCGGTGCCCGGCGCCAGCTTGTTCCGCAGCCGCACATTGGCAAACGTGCCGCGCACCATTACCTCGTGGTTGCCGCGCCGCGACCCATAGCTGTTGAACTCCCACACCGGCACGCCGTGCTCGGTGAGGTATTGCCCCGCGGGACCCTTTGCCTTGATGGAGCCAGCCGGCGAAATATGATCCGTCGTTACCGAGTCGCCCAGCCACGCCAGGCAGCGCGCGTTCACGATGTCCTCCACCGGCTTCGGCGTCGCCGGCATTCCGTCAAAGTACGGCGCCTTGCGAATGTAGGTGGAATCCGGCTCCCAGCCATACGTGTCACCGGTCGGGAATTTCAACGCCTGCCAGTTCGCATCGCCATCGCTCACCGTGGCATACTGCGCCCGGAACATCTCGCTGTCGATGTTCGCGTGCACTGCGTCGGCAACCTCTTTCTGCGTCGGCCAGATGTCCTTCAGGTACACCTGCGCGCCGTAATGGCCGCGCCCTAGCGGCTCCGTCGCAAAGTCGTGCTCAATGTGCCCGGCCAGCGCATACGCCACCACCAACGGTGGGCTCATCAGGTAGTTGCCGCGCACCTCCGGCGAGATTCGGCCCTCAAAGTTTCGGTTGCCGCTGAGGACCGAAACCGCCACCAGGCCATGCTCCTCGATTGATCGCGACACGTCCTCCGGCAGCGGCCCGGAGTTGCCGATGCACGTCGTGCAGCCATACCCGACCACCTGGAAACCGAGCCGGTCCAGGTCATCTAGCAGCCCCGCACGCTTGTAGTAGTCCGTCACCACGCGCGACCCGGGCGCCAACGACGTCTTCACCCACGGCGGCGTCTTCAAACCGGCTGCCACAGCTTTCTTGGCCAGCAACCCCGCCGCCATCATCACGTAGGGATTCGACGTGTTTGTGCACGAGGTAATCGCCGCAATCACAATCGACCCATCGCGCAGGTACCTGTCCGGGTCTACCCCAAACCGCTGCTCCACGCTCTTGATCGGCTCCAACACCGCTGTTGCCACCGAGCCCTCAGCCTTGGCTTCCGCCGCAAAATCCGAAGCTCCCGCCATGGAGCCGGCTGCCGCATCTAGACCGGTTAAGGTGGGCGACGCTCCACCAAAACTCAGTGACGCCACCTCCCCCATCGGCGTCACCGTATGCGCCACACTGGGCGTTGTTTCGACCACGTCCGCATCACTCGCGTGCACCGTCGGGATCACCTCCACCCGGTCCGGCACCGCCGCGGGAATCTGCCCCGCACCCGACGTCACATCGCCCGTCCCGGACACATGGCCGCCCTCACCCTCCCAGCGCAC
>CAXTRU010000138.1:0-3274 GCA_964246665.1 uncultured Acidobacteriaceae bacterium | reverse complement strand
GCCGTGCGGTTCGCACCGGCCGCGATCAACGTCGGCAACACCTTGCGGAAGCTTTCGGGCGTCTGCGAAAGCAACACACGATCCTGCGGACGTTTCGGCCCCGCCACACTCGGCTCCACCGTCGCCAGATCCAGCTCCAGCAACGCCGAATACTCGGCCTCCGGAGCATCGGCCGTATGGAACATGCCCTGCGCCTTGTAGTAGGCCTCAACCAGCGCAATCTGCTCCTCGCTACGCCCTGTCAGCCGCAGGTAGTTCAGCGTCTCCGCGTCCACCGGAAAGATGCCGCAGGTTGCGCCGTACTCCGGCGCCATGTTAGCGATCGTCGTCCGATCGGCCACCGGCAGCTCGCTGATCCCCGGCCCGAAGTACTCCACAAACTTGCCGACCACGCCCAGCTTGCGCAGCATCTCGGTCACAGTCAACACCAGGTCGGTCGCCGTCGCGCCTTCGCACAGCTTGCCTGTTAACCGGAAGCCCACCACCTGCGGCACCAACATGCTTACCGGTTGGCCCAGCATCGCGGCCTCGGCCTCAATGCCACCCACACCCCAACCCAACACACCCAACCCATTCACCATGGTCGTATGGCTGTCGGTCCCCACCAAAGTGTCTGGATAGGCCAACACCTCACCGCTGCCCTCAGCTGCCCCAAGCTGTCCCTCGCTGTCCTCAGCTATGGTGAAGACCACCCGCGCCAAATACTCCAAATTCACCTGGTGACAGATCCCCATCCCTGGTGGCACAACGGAGAAGTTCCGAAACGCCGTCTGTCCCCACTTCAAGAAGGCATACCGCTCGCGATTGCGGCTAAACTCCAGCGCCGCGTTCAGGTCATACGCATTCTTGGTCCCGTACTCATCCACCTGCACCGAGTGATCAATCACCAGCTCTGCCGGAATGAGCGGGTTGATTTTGTTCGGATCGCCCCCCAGCTCCTTCATCGCATCGCGCATCGCCGCCAGGTCCACAATGGCAGGCACGCCGGTGAAGTCCTGCATGAGCACGCGCGCCGGCATGTACGCGATCTCGCGGCTCGGCTCGGCCTTGGGGTCCCAGCAAGCCAAAAAGCGTATGTCGTCCGACGTGACCGTCACGCCATCCTCACGCCGTAGGAGGTTTTCCAGCAGTACCCGCAACGAAAACGGAAGCTTGCTCAGTTGCAGCCGCTCAATCTTTCTTTCCAGCGCGGCCAGCTGGAAGTACCGCACTGTCTTGCCGCTGGCAGTCATCGTGGCGGACGCTTCAAAGGTGTTGGGATGGGTCGTCGCAGGGGTGGTGGTCATGAAATCTCCTTCAACAGCGCGCCCGGCACAGGGTTCGGGCCAGCGGTTGCCATGCCCCGCTCAGCCTTTGGGGGGCAAGCCACGGGCATAGCTGGTATCGAAACGGAAAACACAGAACGGGGATTGCTTGGGAGAAGCGAGCAGCGCGGACAACCGCCGCTAACGGCCGCGATCGTGGCGGCCACGGCGAAATCGCTTCAGCGGAGCCCTGCGCATACCGCTATCTTACGCCAGGTCTTCGTCCCCAACGAACGACTTCTGTGCGCCTTCCGGGTCATTACCAACGTGCTGTTTGCAAACGGCACGCCACCCCTCAGGATGGCATCTGAACAGCACTGGAACTGCATTGGGACTGCCGCTGCCCGCTTCCCTGGCTGCGGATCAAAGGACGCCACTCCATGAACGACATCCACAAGCGCCAACCCGCTCTGCGCACCGCCGCTCTCGGCCTGCTTGCCGGTACCCTTTCCTTCAGCCTTGCCGGCTGCAAGAGCAATCAGGCACAAAGCCAGGTACCCAACAATGGAGATCCTGCGACCGCCAATCTCGCCCAGCCCTATACCGGCGCTCCGGGCAACGGTCAGGCCCAGGTGCTCGGCCAAAGTGACAGCTACAACCCACAAAGCAGCGGCGAAAGCTACGAAACTCAGGCCCCCGCGCCCATCATCCGCCAGGCACCTGCCGGGAGCGCCGTCAACAACAGCCAGTACTACCCCGTTCCGCAGGCCCAGAGCGGTGACAACGGCTACGCCGCGGACGCAAACTACCAAGGCGGCTACAGCCAGGGCAGCTATGGTCAGGGTGGCTACAGCGACGCTGAAGAGGCCGGCGGGCAGGCGCTCGCCGGCACCGCCCCGGCCCCGCCGCCCCGGCCCGCGGACGGCCCCCCACCCCCGCCCGCAGCCCACACCCTCTGCTCAAGCGCCCGCCGCCCCGCCCCCCGCCGAAACCGACCAGGCCCCGCCGCCCCTGCCCGAGTACGACCAGCCACCCGCGCCCGAAGACAACTACATCTGGACCCCCGGCTACTGGAACTACGCCTCCACCGGCTATTACTGGATCCCCGGGGTGTGGTGCGCTCCGCCCTTTTACGGCGCGCTTTGGACCCCGCCCTATTGGGGATATGACAGCAATCGGTACCGCTTTCACCGCGGCTACTGGGGTCCCCACGTCGGCTACTATGGGGGCATCAACTACGGCTTCGGTTATATCGGCTTCGGCTACTACGGTGGTTACTGGCGCGACCACAGCTTCTATTACAACCGTGCGGTCACCAATGTGAACATCGAGCGGGTCCACAACTACTACCAGCGCGATGTGATCTACAACAATCGCACCTACGGTCCGCACCCGGACAACCGCATTGACTATGTTGGTGGCCGCGGCGGCCTGAATATCCAGCCCCGTCCGCAAGAGCTAGCCGCCATGCGCGAGGCGCACTACGCTCCCTTGCCGGCCCAGCGCGAGGTTCGCCTTGCCGCCGCCGCCAACCGTGACCAGTTCTACCGGTACAACGGCGGCCGCCCCGCGCAGCCCTTTGCCGCCCGCCCGGTCGGCGCCGTCACCAACATCGCCGCTGTTCCGCACGAGCAGCCCTTCAATCACCCCGGCAGCGCGCCCAACCAGCCCGGCTTCGCGGGGCGTCCTGGCGACTTCAACCGCTCCGGCGTCACGCCCAACCAACCGGCTTTCAACAATCGCCCAGGCGGCGTAGCCCCCAACCAGCCCGGCTTCGCGGGGCGTCCTGGCGACTTCAATCGTCCCGGCGCAGCATCCACCCAACATGGCAATGCGGGTCGGCCTGACGAGTTCATTCGTCCCGGCGCCCCAGCCAATCAGCCCGCCGGGATCAACAACCGGCCGAACGGCGGAGCGCCCAATCAGCCATTCAACGAGCACCGAACACCTGACTTCAACAGGGGTGCCCAGCCTAACCAGCCGACTTTCAACAACAATCGGCCGGGCACCAGCCCCAACCAGCCCGGCAC
>CAXTRU010000137.1:0-8929 GCA_964246665.1 uncultured Acidobacteriaceae bacterium | reverse complement strand
GAATATCGTATGGGCGGCTTCTGACCGTGAGCCGGCTTGGGCTTCTCGCCTGGGGTGCTCGGTGCTTCTTGTGTTGTCCTTCCTGCAGTGAAATCTGCGTTGAGTGCGCGCAGGCAGCGATGCCCTTAGGCAAGCCCTTGCCGGCGCAAGGAGCTCGCGGCAGAAACTTGTTGGAAGTCCGAAGCGCTATACTCGCATCCAGCAAACGGGCTGCATCCGGCAGGTTGCCGAAGCGGCACTGGAGGCCTGAACTATGAGCTTCACCGGAGAGCGCCAGCCCTCGGCGTCGCCGCGCGCGACCAAAATTACGATCGGAACCCTGGCCGAACGCAAGCGGGCCGGTCACAAGATCACCGCCCTTACCGCCGTAGACTTTCCCACCGCCAGACTCGCCGATGAGGCCGGTATTGACCTCCTCCTGGTCGGTGATTCGCTCGCCATGACGGTGCTCGGCCACGAGAACACGCTGGCCGTCACGGTCGACGAAATGCTGCACCACACCCGTGCCGTACGCCGGGGCACACGCCACGCCCTGCTTGTCGCGGACATGCCCTTTGGCAGCTACCACGCAGGGCCAGACGAGGCCGTTCGCAATGCGGTGCGCTTCCTCAAGGAAGCAGGCGCAGAGGCCGTGAAGCTGGAAGGTGGGATCGACCGCGCACCGCTTGTGGAACGCCTCACGCGCAACGAGATTCCTGTCGTCGCGCACATCGGCCTGACACCTCAATCGCTTCACCGCATGGGCGGCTATACCGTTCAGGGCCGCTCCGCCCCCGCCATCGACGCGCTATTTGCCGACGCGGCCGCGCTGGAAGGCGCCGGTGCTGCGGCGATCGTCCTTGAAGGGATCCCGCGCGAGGTCGCCGCCGCCATCACCGCGCGCGCCACAGTCCCCACCATCGGCATAGGCGCCGGCCCGGACTGTGACGGCCAGATCCTGGTCTTCCATGATCTCGCCGCACTCACCTTTGCGGCTCCGGCGAAGTTCGTGCGCCGCTTCGCCCAGGCGGGCTCATTGCTGCGCGAAGGCATCACCGCGTTTCGCGATGAAGTGCAGGCCGGAACCTTCCCTAACGATGACGAAAGCTACCATCTGCCACGCGCCTTTCGCGACAGCTTCGTCGCGGACGGGCAGCCTGTGGCCACAACGGTGAAAGCATGAGAGTGCTGAACACCACTGCCGCAATGGGAGATGCCCTCCGAGCGTTGCGGTCCACGTCAGCGTCATCGCTTGGCCTTGTGCCCACCATGGGTGCATTGCATGAGGGTCACCTCTCTCTAGTTCGTGCCGCCAAGCGCAGCTGCGATCATGTCGCGGTGTCGATCTTCGTCAACCCGACCCAGTTCGGGCCCAACGAGGACCTCGATCGCTATCCGAGAACCCTGGAAGCAGACTGCGCCCTGCTGCAAGCCGAAGGTGTCGATCTTGTCTTCGCGCCGTCGGCCACGGAGATGTACCCCAGCGGCGGCCTGACCACCTCTGTCGACCCAGGGGACCTCGGTACGCGGCTCGATGGACGCTCGCGCCCTGGGCACTTCCGGGGCGTCACCACCGTGGTCTGCAAGCTCTTCCACATCGTGCAACCTGACCGCGCCTTTTTCGGCCAAAAAGATGCCGCGCAGGTCGCTGTGCTGCGCGCCATGGTACGCGAACTCAACTTCGCCACACAGATGGTTGTGTGCCCGATCGTGCGCGATGCGGACGGTCTCGCCCTGAGTTCGCGCAACAAGTTCCTCACCCCCGAACAGCGCGGCGAGGCCCTCGCGCTCTCGCAAGCCCTGGCGTGTGCGCGCCGCCACATCGAGGCGGGCGAACGGGACGCGGCGGCGCTGATCCAGCTGATGCGCGATCACCTGAACTCTCCGCATTTGCGCCTGAACTACGTCGAAGTCGTCGATGCCGACACACTGCTGCCGCAGAGAACGATCACGGGCAACAGCCTGCTCGCCGTCGCAGCGTACCTGGGCCAAACACGGCTGATCGACAACCTGCCCGCGGCTGACCTCGACCTGGGAGTCACGGCATGAAGGCGCTGCTTGGCGTAACCGGCGGCATCGCAGCCTACAAGGCGGTCGAGATCTTGCGTCTGCTGCAAGGGCGCGGCGCCGACGTGGAAGTGCTGCTGACACGCTCCGCCCGGCAATTCGTAACGCCGCTCACCTTCTCCGCGCTGACAGGAAAGCCCGTGCACACCAGCCTTTGGGTGCAAGCCTCCGACCAGAGCCCCGACGCCCCTATCGAGCACATCGCGTTGGCACAAGCCATCGACGTCCTGCTGATCGCCCCGGCCACGGCCAACACGCTCGCCCGGCTCGCCCATGGGTTGGCCTCCGATCTGCTCAGCACCCTCTATCTCGCCACGCCCGCTCCCGTGGTCGTTGCACCCGCGATGAACGTGGAGATGTGGCATCATCCCGCGACCCAGGCGAACGTGGACACCCTGCGCCAACGCGGCGTTCACTTCGTGGAGCCGGAAGCCGGACACCTCGCCTGCGGCATGACCGGCCGTGGCCGTCTGGCGCAACCTGAACACATCGTGGAAGGCACATTCGCTGCGCTCAACAGGCGCCACGATTTGTGGGGCGAAACGGTTCTGATCACCGCCGGTGGCACTCGCGAGCCAATCGACCCGGTTCGCTACCTGGGCAACCGGTCCAGCGGCCGCATGGGGCATGCGCTCGCGACGGCGGCCCGGGATCGCGGCGCCCACGTCATCCTCATCACCGCCTCCACGCTGCCTGCTCCGTCCAAAGTGACCGTCGTGCGCGTGGACACCGCGGAGCAAATGGGCCATGCGCTTGAACGCCATCTGCCGCAGGCCACAATGGTGCTCGCGGCCGCCGCCGTCGCAGACTTTCGCCCAAGGCAGGTGTCCGCCGTGAAGCTCCGTCGCCAGGGCCCGTTGGCTCTGGAGCTGGAACCAACACCCGACCTCGTGGCCCGCATCGTCGCCCAGCGCCGGCCCGAAACCACAGTCGTCGCCTTCGCCGCGGAGATGTCTGAACTGGAGCACAACGCCCGCACGAAACTGATACGGAAGGGTGCCGACGCGCTCGTCGCCAACAACATCGCCGAAGCAGGCATCGGCTTCGAATCAGAACACAACGCCGGCCTGTTCCTCACCGAGCATGCCACCATCGCGCTGCCGCTTTCAACCAAGCGCGTGATGGCAGATCGCATCCTCGATCAGGCGAGGATCCTGCGCCACGGCTCCTCAATCTCCCCGGCAGGTCAGCCGACGGCGGATCATCTGCTGAGGGTTGCAGGTTAGGCCACTGCTGCACGCAAACGCTGCGGCTCAGGGAACCGCGACTCACCGCAACCCCTCGCCGGCTGGCCTCACCAAGGATCGGCTGACTGGCGGTATCGATCTGAAGTGCGTTCCATCTCTTGGCGGAGGCTGCTGGAGCCGTGAACATTGACTTCGTCGGGATGCTGATCTCCGAGGATCGGAGATCGCCACCGACGGTTCTTCTGTCAGCTGAAACCGTGGTTAACTGGTGCTGATGCACGCAGAGCTGTCCATTTCGCGGGAAGATTACCTCAAAGCCATCATCGAAGCCGAGAGTGAGGGTCACGCCGTTGTGCCTGTTCTGCTCGCGCGCTGGCTTGGTGTTTCCCCTCCCGCGGTGACCAAGGCGGTGCGGCGTCTGCGCGAAGATGGCTTCCTCGAGGACGCCCCCGATGGCACGCTGCGTCTCACCCGGGCCGGCCGGCAGGTCGCCCACCGGACAGCGTTCCGACACCACCTCGTCGAACGAATGCTGGCTGAGATCTTTGACATGGAATGGCATCGAATCCACGCCGAAGCTGAGCGCTTGGAGCACGTCATCTCGCCGGAGTTCGAAGCCAAGCTGATCCAAAAGCTCGGCAAAGAGGGCGAGTGCCCACACGGCAACCCAGTCCTACCCGAGTCTCCAGCGCAGATCCGGCGACGCGGTCTCATTGCGCTGACCGAGGCTAAGGCGGGTCGGCGCTACACCGTTGCCAGCCTGTATGAACGCGACGATCGCCTGCTCACCTTCTTGCACCGGCTCGGCATCGGCCCGCACATCCATCTTTCCCTTCTGGAACACAACTACGACGACACACTCCGTTTGCAGGTCGGCGAAAAGGAAGTCACCCTTGGGTCCTCGGCCGCAGAGCGGGTGTATGTGCGGCCGCTTCACCACGATGTGCCGTAAACCGTGGTGAAGCCGACAATGGTACTGTGGTTAAGCACGAGGCTCCATCACTGCATCCTAGGATTTGAGACCTCTTGACCTTGTTCGCCAGCCAAAATCAGGAACACGAGAAAGCACCGTCGCTCCCCGATGTCTTCTCGTCCGTGCGCCTGTCGTCTTCGGGCAGCCTGTGGCGCCGGCTCTTGGGGTTTATCGGCCCGGGCTTCCTGATCAGCGTCGGCTACATGGATCCCGGCAATTGGGCGACCGACATCGCCGGCGGATCGAAGTATGGCTACACCCTGCTCTTTGTCGTCATGCTGTCCAACCTGATGGCGATCCTGCTGCAAAGTCTCGCGCTCAAATTAGGCATCGCCACCGGCCGCGATCTCGCGCAGGCTTGCCGCGAAAGCTACAGCAAGCCCGTCAGCGTCGCCCTGTGGCTCTTCGCGGAGATCGCGATCGCTGCCTGTGATCTTGCTGAAGTGATCGGGTCGGCCATCGCTCTGCAATTGCTGTTCCACATACCACTGCTGGTCGGCGTGCTGCTCACCGGTGCCGATGTCCTGTTGATTCTTCTTCTGCAGCATCGCGGCTTTCGTTACCTGGAAGCACTCGTCATCGTTCTGATCGGCACAATCACGGTTCTCTTTGGGATAGAGATTGCCCTATCTCACCCTGAATGGGGGCTGGTTGCGTCCAGCCTTCTTCTGCCTTCCGGCAGCATGCTGCATGACCCCAACATGCTGTACATCGCCATCGGCATTCTTGGAGCGACGGTGATGCCGCACAACCTGTATCTGCATTCGTCGATCGTGCAAACCCGCGACTACCAGCGCAACGCTGCCGGCAAGCGCGAGGCCATTCGCTTTGCCAATATCGATAGCGCCGCGGCCCTGATGCTTGCACTGTTTGTGAATGCCGCCATCTTGATCCTTGCGGCCGCGGTCTTCCATCGCAACGGCCACTACGAGATCGCCGAGATTGGCGATGCCTACAAGCTGCTCTCGCCCATGCTGGGTGTCGGTGTTGCCAGCACATTGTTCGCCGTCGCTCTGCTCGCGTCGGGGCAAAACTCAAGCCTCACCGGAACGCTCGCGGGTCAGGTCGTGATGGAAGGCTTTCTTCACTTCCGCATGACACCCTGGCTGCGAAGGCTTCTGACGCGTTCCCTGGCGATCGTTCCGACGGTGATCGTCACGATCATCTACGGCGAACGGGGCACCGCCAATCTACTCTTGCTCAGCCAGGTGATTTTGAGCCTGCAGCTCAGCTTCGCGGTCTTCCCCTTGGTGCAATTCACCAGCGATCGGCGACGGATGGGCGAGTTTACCAATCGCGTCTGGCTGAAATACTTGGGCTACGCCACTGCCCTGCTCATCGCCGTCGCGAACAGTTGGTTTCTGGTCCAAATGCTTCGCGGCAAGTAGCCTCACGGAAGGGAAATACGGACGCGAGGACCAGCCAAGAGGTCGTGTCGACTCAAAACATGCGCGAAGTGCCACAACCCGTCTCCTCCGAGGATCTCCACACTCTGCTTGCGCAACTGGAGGCGCTGCCGGGCAAATCTGAGCACGGCTTCTTCGGCCCAGAGTCGATCACCTGGCGCATCAATCGCGAAAGCGCGGTCTTCCTTGGCGCCGGCCGGGCCGCGTTGCTGCAACTGGCCCATCCCTGGGTCGCCGCTGCGCTGCAGCAACACTCCCGCCTGATGCACGATGCGATCGGTCGCTTTCACTCCACCTTTCGCGGCATCTACCCGATGCTCTTCGGCACACGTGCACAGGCGCTGGCCGCGTCGCGTCAGCTCTACCGCGTGCACACCTTCATCCAGGGCGAGTTGCCTGAGAGTGTTGGCGCCTACCCAGAGCACGAGCACTACGCCGCCAACGAGGTATCGGCGCTGCGCTGGGTCTTCGCCACCCTGGTTGAAAGCGCCATCCTCGCCCACGACTTCGCGCAACCGGCCCTATCTATGGCGAACCGAGAAAGCTACTACAGCGAGAGCCAGCGGATGGCCATCCTCTGCGGCATCCCGCCGCAAAGCCTGCCGCAAAGCTGGGCGGCACTGCAACAGTACACGGCGTCAATGATGCACTCTGACGACCTCGGCGTCTCTGCCGAGGCCCGGCGCATGGGCCAGGCCGTGCTCTCCGGTGTGGGCACCTGGGTGCGGGCACCGCGATGGTACCGCGCCCTCACCGCATCTTGGCTCTCCCCATCGCTCCGAGACGGCTTCGCCCTGCCGTTAGGTCTCCGGGAGCAAGCTTCGCTCCGGCGAGCCCAAGTGTGGCTTCCCCGCATCTATGGTCGACTTCCCACAGCGTTACGCTTCGTTGGTCCGTACCATGAGGCCAACGCGCGACTGCACAACCGTGCCCCTGGTTGTTTTGTCCTGCAAAGCAACCGGTTCTGGATGGGTCGCCCACGTCTCCTGTTTGAGGACCTCGCAAAGCAGTCCTAAGGCAGCCCCGTCGGAGCTCGGAGCCAATCGCGTAGCTTCCGCTAGAAGCGCTTCATTGCAGCCCCTGACGCGAAGCCACAAGTGACTCAAGCACACACCGCGTTGTGCTCAGGACACGGCACGGCCGAGAAGCGAAAAGCCTTCCGAGTGTCGGAAGGCTTTTCGCAAACATTAATCAATGTGACGATCACAAACTCTTGGCGTCCCCGACGGGATTCGAACCCGTGTTACCGCCGTGAAAGGGCGGTGTCCTGGGCCACTGGACGACGGGGACGCTTGGCTGGTGCAGCCAGCACAGACTTCAGGCTAACAACGTGAGTGGCCCACGTCAAAGACCCTGTACCGGCCCACCAAACTTTTGACGCGAGTCAGCGACTTAGGTGCTTCTACGCTGACGCGGCGTCTTACTTGATGATCTCGGCGATGGTGCCTGCGCCGACCGTACGTCCACCCTCACGGATGGCGAAGCGCAGACCCTTCTCCATGGCCACCGGCGTATGCAGCGTGACCTCGAGCTGGATGTTGTCGCCCGGCATCACCATCTCCGTGCCTTCCGGCAGCTTGGCCGAGCCGGTCACGTCCGTGGTGCGGAAGTAGAACTGCGGGCGGTAGCCATTGAAGAACGGCGTGTGACGACCGCCCTCTTCCTTCGACAACACGTACACCTCACCCTTGAACACGGTGTGCGGCGTGATCGAACCGGGCTTGGCCAGCACCATGCCGCGCTCGACGTCGTCCTTGGCCGTACCGCGAAGCAGAAGCCCTGCGTTGTCGCCGGCCAGACCTTCATCCAGCTGCTTCTTGAACATCTCGACGCCGGTGACGGTTGTCGCCTGCGTGTCGCGGAAGCCGACAATCTGGCAGGCTTCGCCCACCTTGACCTTGCCGCGCTCGATACGGCCCGTCACCACCGTGCCACGGCCCGAGATCGAGAAGATGTCTTCGATCGGCATCAGGAACGGCAGGTCGACCAGGCGGTCCGGCTGCGGCACATTCTTGTCCACCGCATCCATCAACTCGTCGATCTTGGCTTCCCACTGCGCCTCGCCGTTCAGCGCGCCGAGCGCCGATCCACGGATCACCGGAACGTCGTCGCCGGGGAAGTCGTACTTCGACAGCAGCTCGCGCACTTCCATCTCGACCAGGTCGATCAGCTCTTCGTCTTCGACCGCATCGCACTTGTTCAGGAACACCACGATGTACGGCACGCCAACTTGGCGAGCCAGCAGCACGTGCTCCTTGGTCTGCGGCATCGGGCCGTCAGTCGCGGCAACCACCAGGATCGCGCCGTCCATCTGCGCCGCGCCCGTGATCATGTTCTTGATGTAGTCGGCGTGGCCCGGGCAATCGACGTGCGCGTAGTGACGGTTGGCCGTCTCGTACTCCACGTGCGAGGTCGAAATCGTGATACCGCGCTCCCGCTCCTCAGGCGCGTTGTCGATCGTGTCGAACGAACGGAACGCGTTCTTCGGGTTGTGCTTGGACAACACCTTCGTGATCGCCGCCGTCAGGGTCGTCTTGCCATGGTCAATGTGACCAATCGTCCCAACGTTGACGTGCGGCTTGCTGCGATCAAATTTTTCCTTCGCCATGATCCTTCTCCGTTACCTTCTTGGGGCACAGAGCCCCGGTAAATCAAACCTAGTAGTACGCGTACAACTTGAAAAAGCGATCACGAAGCGGCAGGGCCACCTGCTCCAGCGAAGCAAGGTAGAGCTCGCGAATCTGACCCTGATCGCCCGGCGAAAGTTTGGCATATTGAGTCGGAGTCGCCGAACCCAGTTTGCCGGCCGCAAGCACCCGTTCAAAGTCTCGAATGCGGAGCCCGGCCTTATCCAGCGTGCGGAGGAAGTCACGCACACCTGCCTCGGCAAGACGGCTTTCGACGGCGGCTTTCACCTCGCCAAACGTTGCTTGGTCGTCCACGCTGACCACGGGACGCTCATACAGCGCACGGGTGCGGTCCACAGATCCAGATCCAACCTGCTCCATCGATTCGTTACTGCCCTTCTGTACCTCTGAATTTGGAGCGGGAGACGGGAATCGAACCCGCGACCAACAGCTTGGAAGGCTGTGACTCTACCACTGAGTTACTCCCGCCCGTGGAGCAGCGAGTCAGCAAGTCAGCGAGTCAGCAAGTCAGCTTGCCTGTCGCGGATTGAACAAACCCGCCCTAAATCTGGAGCTGATGGAGGGGCTTGAACCCTCGACCTCTCCCTTACCAAGGGAGTGCTCTACCACTGAGCTACATCAGCGTTTCCCTTCACGTTCCGTGCGTTGTCGTTGCAACCGCCCAAGCAC
>CAXTRU010000136.1:0-8998 GCA_964246665.1 uncultured Acidobacteriaceae bacterium | reverse complement strand
GCACCTTGCTTGAGGCTGAGCCAGCCTTGGAGTCGTTGGTGATGGCGTGCACCGTGGTGCGCCACGTCGTGAGCGAATCCGGGAAGGTTAGCGTGACCCGTGCGTGGCCGCTGCCGTCTGTGTGCACATCCGGCGCCCAGTAGGCTGTATCTGGAAAGGCCTTCCGGACCTTGGGAGCAGCTTCGTTGCCGGGCTTCACCTGCGCCATCTGCGGACGGAAGCGCCGACTCCGCTCCGCCAGTAGCGGCGACTTCGAGCCTGCCTCACCGCTGAAGTAGTACTCCAGCGAGGAGGTGATCTCGGCACCGCTGTACCGCTGCGGAAACAGTGTCTTCACCATGTCGCCGCTGCTGTCCGGATACAGCGAATAGATCGCCTCATCGACCACCCCGAAGCTAACGTCCGCGCTGACGGGTTTCCCGGCGTAATCCTTCGTCAGGAGGTCATACGTCGCGCTCTGCCCCGGCTGAAATAGATCCTTCGTGGGCGTGACCTCCACCTGTAATGCTTGTTGCGTTGGCGGCACCTGGATACGTTTCGTTGCCTGGTACAGCGTGTTGTTCTTCAGGAATAACGCCGAGACGGTGATGTTGGGCTGCGCCGCTGCGGTGATGGGCAGGTCGAAGGAGAGCGTCCTGCCGTTCGTGTGCATCACCTCGCGCTTTATGAGCGACGCGCCTTCCGTGATGACGAGCGCATGGTAGCCCTCGACCTCCGACACAATGCTGACGTGCGCCGTATCGCCCGGCGCGTAGCTCTTCTTGTCGGTTATGATCTGCGCCGTTCCGGTGCCGCTGTCCCACGACTCCTCGCCCGCGCCCAGGATGTAGATGGTACTCATATCGGATGGATTTGGCGTGCCGCTCTGAATCGCCGTTGCCGTACCCACAATCTCGGCGACGCTGTACTTGGGCTCGCCTTTGGCAAGCTCCCCCGTTGCATGACCTGTCGCATCGGTCATCACGTCGGTTGCGGCGCCGCCGATGTCCGCCGTGTTGCCGTTTTCATACTGCGTGAAGCGCATCTGCAGATGCACGCGCGTACTTACCGGTTTGTTGTCGTAGTCGACCGCGGTGACGCGCACCTTCACTGTGTCGTTGGCGCGCACCGCATAGCTGACTGGTTCCACGTTGATATGAAAGGTGCTGTAGGTGGCTTGGAAGTGTCCACGACCAGTGATCTCTCGGTTCGCGGCATCGGTCACACCTGCTTCAACGGTGTAGTCCAGGTCTGAGTGCGACTCGCCCTCGGCGTGTGTGGGTACCTGCACTGTGAATGTGCCGTTCTTATCCAGTACGGCTGTCTTTTCTGCCTCTTCATCGCCGTTATCGCTGTCGTCGGTGTCGTCGCCACGCCCACGATCATTAGCCGTTTCATCATCGTCCGACTCACCCCACCAGTAGTGGCGGCTATGGTACACGCGATATTTCACTTTGCCACCCGCAACCGGCTCACCGAAGAAGTAGCGGGACTCGATGGTGACCGGCACCGTCGCACCCAGCAGCACGCGTTTCTGCTGCGCGGTGACCTGCACGCGATACTCCGGCTTGCGGTACTCTTCGACATGGAAGCCGGTGGTAACGATTGTGTCTTCTGCACTGCTGCCTACGCGCAGCGTGTAGTAGCCCAACGCGGCATCTTTGGGCAGAGCGTAGTCACCGGAGACATTGCCGTTCGTGAGCGGCAAGTCTTTCTCGAAGACCGTCTGATCCGCCCCGTCAAGGATGGTGACATGCGTCGTTGCAGCTGTCGGAGTCACAAGAGAATTACCGCTCTTGGCGCGCAGAATCGCCTTCCAGTGCACGATGTGCGTGGGCCGGTACACCGGCCGTTCGGTGAAGGCATAGCCCACCGCGTCGTTCCGCTCGGTGTAGCTCAACATGTAGCCGCCCGGCGTGGAGACCGCCACTTCCTTGTCTTTCGCAGACACGATCCAAAGATTGTCGTTCGCCCCCTTTTTTTCGCTTACGGGCAAGTCGGCAACGCCGTTAGCGTCGGTCGTCGCGGACGCGAAGCTCGTTTGGCCGTACCCGGCTTCCACCCTCACGCCGGCGATCGGCACCCCGGTGGCCCGGTTCACCACGTAAGCCGTGATGCCGGTGGAGGCGGTGCGCGTGACGAGCGCCATCTCCGTGACCATCAGCAAGGTGTAGGCCTTGTAACGCCCGTCCGTTGCCTCCAACAGGTACAGCCCGGAATCCAGCTTCTGCACTGGCAGGTCGTTGGAGTCGGACACATAGGTGGCCGGCACCTGCTCCCGCCAGCGCGCCACCAATTGCGAAGGGTTCAGCACGGGGATCTGCGCAAACTCCGCTGCAGAGACGACGCGGCTCCGGCGGTTGAGCTTCGTCTGCTGCTGGCGCAGCGACCGCCGCGCATCATGCGAGAACTGGTGCCGAAAGAACGAGCGAATGCTGTTCCACAGGTCGGTCTTCCAGTCATGGAAGCGCTCCAACCAGGTCTTCTCGTCCACGTGCTCCGGGCCCAGCATGCTTGCTTCGGGACCGAAGGAATGCAACTCACCGAGGTTCTCCACGAACTTTACCGGGTCGTTCACGCGGTAGATGCGGAACTCCAGCGCGTCCACGTTGTGCGTGTAAAGGTGGATGGAGGGCTGCTCGCCCGGTGCGAAGGTTTTGGTCGTGCTCAGGCTGAACGAGACCGTGTCGTCCTGGGCATGCAGTGAGGCCGCCGCCAGAAATAGCCAGACAAACAGCGAGACAACGCGCGGTCTCATCGAGGGTCCTCATGAAGAATGTTCCAACGATACACGCCAAGAAAGTTGCTGTTTTGGGACACTGGCCGCCAGCGTGGATCGGGATGAGCAAGAAGGTCACTGAGCAGCACGCGACGCATTTCGCCCGGTCCACGACCGATGGGACCCGTATGGTACACAATCCATGGCTGTGTGTTCCCGGTAACGATCATCGAGTGAAACGGCGAGTTCTGCTCCAGTTGACGGAAAAACAGCAAATCCCCCGGCCGCGCGCTCCGCACATCGCGACTGAGAAAGAATGTGTTGAGCCGCCACAGTGTCCGCGCGTCCGCAAACTGCGCGAACGCACCGTTGCTCTCATCGTCCGCAAGGAACGCGCCCTCCCGCACCCGAAACAACGCCGGCCCCAGTGGGGTGCTGGGGTAGACGTACTGCCCTACGGAGGGCTGCGCGAGGTCCAGTCCTGCTGGAGCTTCGCTGAGCCAGATCTCATCATGCGCATGCAGTGCATTCCGATAGCACCAGCGAAGCAACGCCGCACAATCCCCGATCTCCCGGGGCAGCTTGTCGGGCGGCAGGTTGGCCGCAGCCTCGGCCATACCGGTAAACCATCGGCGAAAGGCGCTGCGATCCTGCACTGTGTGAAGCCGCAGGAAGTCTGGAGTGCCATCACCGATCGAATCGCTTGTGCTGGGCACAAAGTGGATCTTCAGCCGCGCGATGCTCTTGCCGTACGTGACGCGTACGCTCCGCTCTCCTTGAAGTACCGGAGCCTGGACCGCCAGTTCGGTTTCCCCGCGCTCGTTTGCAGAAATGTGGGCGGGCAAACCGCTGGCAGCGATCAAGCCGATCTGCAACGGAGAACTACGGGAGAGGGCGAGCAAGGCAGCACGGTGAAAACGACCGTCTGCCGGCATCTGCAACGCAGGGTGAAGAACGCGTACTCGGGTCTCCCGCGCGTTCCACACCCGGAAGCCCAGGGCTAAGCCGAGCATTACAGAAACGGCGGCTGTTGTGGTCACCACATATTTCAAGCAAACCCTATCTTACTGGGCGCTTCTACACAGGTGAACAGCGATCGTGGAAGAGTGGGCGGGTTCGCGCCTTCGCTGCTGCATCATTTCGGTGATGGCTTCGCCGTCGGCCACTGGATGTTCAATGTACTCGGCCTTAAGCTAACCGGCCCGATGCTGAAGCCGTTGACTCCGTGGATGGCTGTATGCGCCCGGTTGTAGACGCCGCGCACCCCGCCGAGGTGATTCAGAGTCTTCTCGACTCCACCTGACGGAGAGCCTCGTTCGTGCAGATGAGTGGCTCCGACCCATCGGAGGACAGGGATGTTCGCTGGTGTCCTGTCCCACAGCGCTCGCTCGGCGAACCTTGGACAGATCGGTTCATTCAGGTAAACCCGACGCCTCTCAGGCTCTTCCCGCCGTGCTGCACAAGGTCGACGAGGTTGCGCTACCCGAACCCGGAGACCGTCGTGTTGCTGCGAGCGCAAACTCCCCCCTGCCGGTGCCGTGCTGTGGAGTGACCGCTTATCCCGCAGCTCCTCAAGTTTGAAGCGACGGCCTTGAGGCCAAGGCAGGGTACTGGCCAGCGGTACTTTCTCGAGCTTGCCGTGGTGGCGATAGTGATATTGCCAGACTCGCTGCCGCGGGAATATCGCGAATGTAAGGCCCCGTCCATCTGAAGCCGTGTAGCCCGCTGTCCTCTGTTCCGTCAGCGGCGCTCCTCGATCACTCTGGAACTAGCGTTATTTGCCGATGCAGAATGTAGACAGTGCAAGCTAAGTAGCTCGCGTACAGCTGGTTACAGCTTTCTGCTGATCGCGCGTGGACACGTTTGTGGACACGTTCCCTGCCCCTGATGAGTCAAATCTTTTCTACTTTCTGTCGCCTCATCCGAGTGATCTGAAACCTTCCCACGATCATTACTCGCCCGATTCTTTCAGGCAGATTGAGCAAGTAGACGCCGAACACGCTTGGCCGTGTTGTGAAAGAGTCCAGCTCCGGCCAGTCGCCAACCACCCCGAACTGGAGCTGAAAATCCGTGAGCGGGCGCTGCGCGCTCAATGCCCCAAAGACCTCTTCCCACTCACGTATCCTGATACCCGCAAGCTCGATGTACCTGCGATTGCCTGCCTGAAGAGCCGGACGGCCCAGTCCTTGGCGGCATAGTCGAAAACGACGACGTACATCTCATGAACTGGGCGGCAACCTAGGTCTTACAGGTGGGCGCGATAGGTATCCTTGATCGCCCTGACCTCCTCGACGAGGCGAGCGCATGCAATCTGCGTGTAGGTCGCCATTGCGGCGGGGTCGTGAAGCGTCACGCGCCGCGTAGCCAGGAATAACGCGGTATGCCTCACAGCATGGCGAAGCGCACCAGGCTCCAGTGTGGCACTCGCGGCCCTCCCTAGATCCTCATGCGGCACAAGACTTCACCGCAGCGGCGCCGTCCTTGCTGGGAGCTTCTGGCTGGATTTTATGGCCTTGGAGGGCCTAGAGGTAGCACCGCGCTTGGCCGGCGGCGACTTCTGAATCATCGAAAGCTTTCTTCCTTCCCTTCGAAACCAGGCACCAGGCCTCGTGTGTACGAACTGCTTATACAGAAATCTTCTCATCTGCGTTCGCGCAGCCAGACGGGGCAAAATCAAGCTGAATCCTGTGTATGCGCTGTGTAAACACGGGTGAGAGCGTGATCCGTTACACCTCGAATCGGTACTTCTACAGGCAGCTAAGGAGGACCGACAGTGTCCAACATCATCCTGCCGCTGCCCCAAGTAAAAACCCGGGTGGGCCTCTCACGCAGTTCCACTTATCTAGCCATCTCCCAAGGAACGTTCCCGAAGCCTGTCCGGCTCGGAGCTCGAGCCGTGGGCTGGGTTGCCGCCGATATCGAAGCGTGGCTCAACGCACGCATCGAAGGGAGTCGCTAGTGCACTCCCCCGCCACTCACCCTGCGGGTCATCAAGCGGCAGGCCAGCTTACCTTCCGTCTCACAAGCGAGTTGCGTCCCCACCCGGGTGTGGTACGCCACGGGATCCAGCCAGCGATTCAGAAGACATCCACGTTGGTGAGTCGCGGTGAGAGTGCATTCAGTGATCCCCTTGTGGTCACGAGCGACGGACTCATTCTTGATGGTACGCGCGATGGGTGCTTGCGCGGCGTCAAGGGCGAGAGCACCTCCCGTGCCTAACCAAGAATCTTTCCGAGGAGAAGCCCTTGTGGTGCTCCTGCAGGCGCAGCAACGATCCGCATTCCTGAATGACTTTCAGTCGCATTTCATTGGCGCTCGACCTGGAACCGCATTTCAAGGAAACAGCTAGGCGCAATCAGCAGTCGGGCGGTAGGTACAAGCTTCCGTCAGATATGACGAAAGCACGAGCGGTAGATGTGCGGCAAGAATAGCTAAGGTTGCAAGGGCGTCGACTGGCAACGTAAACAACGTCAGGGTTTTGCTAGAGAAGGCAGCACCAGACGTGATCGAGGCTCTTAAGGGCGGCGAGATCCGAATCGGTCGCGCCCATGGTTGGTTGGCCAGACCAGGGACGGCGGAAGGCGTGAGCTCAGGCACCTTCGCATGAAACGAGAAATGGCCGCGGTGAGCAGAAAGCTTCTTGCGTCCTATCCCGCCGTTACTGCAAAGGCTGCTCCAGATGCAAGCGACCTGCTCGTTGGCTTCGGTCCTCAAGAACAGCAAGAACTCCCCGCATGCCTACTGGGCGCTCTTCCCGCGAGCGTCGTACTCCAGACATTCAATCAGGCTGGTCTGCGCCATGCCTACTAAAGGTGCGTTGAAGAAGATCTGACTGACTTCCGGCCGATGTGGGACCACGAAGGCACTCGTCCTATTGAAAGGGCTACTTTCCAGAAGGCTCTCGACTGCGGCATAGCGGCTCTGGGCGCCGAGGTATACGCCTCTGACACAGAGCACCGGATGGTCTATCACACGTGCAAGTCAAAGGCCTGCTCGAGTTGCGGGCACCGGGCGACTGTCCTGTGGCAGCGGGAGCAGTGGGCCGCACTCCCAGATGTTCCATACCGAGAGATTGCCTTCACCATGCCGAATCAGCTCTGGCCTCTCTTCAGAGACGACCGTGCACTGCTGCGTGATTTATCTACTATCGGTGCAAAAGCAATCCAGTGCTGGCTCCGGAATGAGCACGCTGCCGAAGTTGGCATCATGGTTGTAGCGCACACTTTTGGCCGGCACCTCAACTTCAACTCACACCTTCATGTCCTTGTGACAGCAAGTGGCCTGCGCCGGGATGACGCGGCGTGGTTACTACACTTGAACCTGATGAAGGCCAGCTTGGGCACGTTCTGGCGCGATTGCTTGATAGACCACCTCCGACTTGTGCTGAGGCAGGGAAAACTGAAAGCGGACAAGGCGGTAGAGCAGGTCGAGCAGCTCTTGTCGTCCCAATCGCAACGTGACTGGGTGACCTACCATAAAGAGGTTGGGAGCAAAGACCACTTCCTAAAATACGCAGCACGCTATCTACGCAGACCACCGGTCGCGGAATATCGCTTTCACTCAATCAACGAAGAAGACATCGTCTTCCGAACGAAGGACCACAGACAGGGCAAAGAAGTGCCTACACGATACAGCCCTGCTGACTTCCTGAAGAGCGCTTGCGGACCAGGTACCAGACCGGTATCGCAACGCGGTTCGATACTTTGGACTCTTCGCACCACGTACGAAGGCCCAGTGCCTAGACACCGTTTTCATGCTCCTGGACCAAAAGCAACGCCCGCGTCCGGCCCGGCTTCCCTGGGCGCTGTCTCTCAAGCGTGACTTCGGCATAGATCCTCTTCTAGATGCACAGGGTCGCAAAATGCAGCGGGTGGCTCGCCGAGTACCTGTCTGCGGCTAGCCCACACGCGCCAAGTCAAAGATGTGCATTCTTCTGTGTAGACAGGCAGATTACCCGGATCGGAAACCACACATGCTTTAGCGCGTTTCGGGTATTAAGTTTTGTTTTCCTTAAGTTTGAAAAGGTACATATTGGTATATGTAAACCCGCAGACTTCCGAACCTGCGAAGGTCTAGCTGTGCCCAGAAGGAGGCAGACTTCTCGGCCCGGCAAATTGGCATCTACACGCACCCGAATGTGTGAAGATACACATATGCAACACCTCATTTCACAGACGACGTCGGCCAAGCCGAGGTTGTGCCAAATGCCGGCAGAGGCATCGTACGCGAGTCATTGCGTTCGACGACTCGGTGCCGGGCTCACGAGGTCCCTCGGGAACTCTTACACTCATATATGTAGTCGCACATATGCTTATGTAGTCGCACATATGCTCAAACGTGAACCCATCCATACAAGAGAGGTTGGGCCCAGCTATTAACCCATTGTAAGAAGAAGTACGGAGCAAGCCTTGCGCTTTAGCTCCCTGATAAGCATGTGAGAATTACGCATACGTGCATAGAAGAACCTGAGCGGCACAGCAACTCGTGCGTCTGTCTTAGGAGTGCACAGTACATCTGTCCAGAATCTGCTATCACGCGCTTACTCACGACCTCTGAGCTGCTCGCAAGCATCCACAAGCCCTGGTCTTAAGCCCGAGATGCAGGAGCCTCAACTGCGAAAGCAGATCGAAGACGTTCCAAATCGTTCGTCATCACCATTATTAGGGCCACCAAGCTCTCAAGCATGCTCTCCGCAGTCTCAGTCGCCCCGGTTCGAGGACGCTATTCGGGGGCAAGTCGGGCAGCATGCCGATCCGGAGACCTGCGGGAAGGGAAACCCTCAGCCTTCGGCCGGGGCACGGGTTCCGCGTCAGCCCTCCGGACCCGCATAGCCTCGTCCACTGAGGGCGCCTTAATCATCTGGTCCAGAAAGGCCAGCAGGGCAGGACGTTCGACAAAGTGCGCGCCACCGACGCTTGCGACCTCACCAATTGCCTTCATCAGGGTCTGGGCGGTGGCCCGGCCCACTCCGAAAAGGGTGCTCGATCTCCCGCCGGCTCCAGGTTTCCGTACGGGAGCGGTTGGCGCGCTCACGGAGAAAATGAAGATTGCGAGACCACTTGACGGGTCTGGCCATGCAAAAGCCTCCAAAAACGCTGTTTCAGGAGACCGGGATTACTGGCATACCTGCTGAAAACTGATTGTGGGCACCATTGCGGTTACGCCCGATAATCTCAGTTATCGTGCTACATTCCGTTGATGAGCCCCGATACTGCCATCTCGGTCCTTGCAGGGCAGGGAGGTGCTCCGAGCGAGAGATCGAGGCCCAGCTGACCGCTCTGGTACTCAACTCGGTCACTT
>CAXTRU010000135.1:0-9019 GCA_964246665.1 uncultured Acidobacteriaceae bacterium | reverse complement strand
ATCGCCAGCAATGCCACCCCAAGCGCCAGGCCGATCGACACCACCTGATTGTGCAGGTAGTTGCGATTCTTCTTCACGCCCCACACACTGTTCAGCGCAACCTCCAACGGCAAAAACACGCCCGTCACGGTGATGAACAACATCACCACAGACACCACCCTTACCTGGGTGTGCGCAAAGGCAAGACGCCGCATATTCGCGACCACGAAGTCCTGGTTGCTGGGCAGGAAGTTGGCCATCATCTCCCCCACCACATCGGCCATCTTGGTGGAGTGAAACACGCGCTGCGACAGCGTCAGCAGCAGCACAATGAAGGGAAACAGCGAAAGAATTACCTGAGCTGCCACACTGAAGGCGTAGGTGTGCACCTCGGTCTTGGCCATGTAGTGCGCCAGCGCCTTCACTTGCTCCCACGTGCCCGCACGGTCAATCCCAAGCGAGCCCGCCGAGGCCAGGCTTGGCCCAACGTGCTCCTTGCCCGCCTTGGGCGCCTTGTCGACTGCAATGGCCGTGTCCGGCTTTTGCTCCGCAACGGCTGTTTGCTCACCTTGGGCCATGCCGCTAGTCTAGCGGCCCGGCCTGTGCTGGCTCCAAACGCACCGCTTCGTCGTCAGCCAAAACCGACCGCTGCGCATCGGGCGCACCCGCTTCCTGCAAGCGCTGCAACGCCCAGCCCGCTGTCTCCGCGAGCACCGCATCTTGTCCCTGCGCCCACGCCTCAAGCTGCTCCCGAAAGCCCTGCTCACCGCTGTTGCCCATCGCGATTGCCACATTGCGCAGCACGCGTTTGCGCCGTGTTCGTTCCAGCGGCGAGCCACGAAACCATCGGTTGAACGCCGGCCCATCCATCGCACCCAGCCAGGCTAACGACGGATTCACCAACTCCTGCCGCGGCTCCAGCATGCCCGACCGCCCGGCCGGCGCCTTGCGGTTCCAGGGGCATACATCCTGGCAGATGTCGCAGCCGAAAACCTGCCGGCCCAAGCCCTCCATTAGCTCCGGCGCAATGACGCCACGCTTCTCGATGGTCAGGTACGAGATACAGCGCGACGCATCCATCAGCCGCGGCGCGCCCGCCAGCCCCGAGCCATGCAGCGCATCCGTGGGGCAAGCCTCGATGCAACGCGTACACGTGCCGCAACGGTCGGCGGCTGGTACCGCAAGCGCCTCACGGCCCAACTTCAACGACGTCACCACCACCCCAAGCAGCAGCCACGATCCCTGCTCCTGGTTCAGCACGCAGGTGTTGCGGCCGATCCATCCAACCCCGGCGCGCGCCGCGTAGCCACGCTCCAGGATAGGCCCCGTGTCCACGTAGGCGCGTGTCACGCACTTCGGCCCAAATCGCTGCTCCAGAAGCGCCGCGACGGCCTTCAATTTCGGCAGCAGCTCTTCGTGGTAGTCGCTGCCCCCGGCAAACCCTTCCTTCGCTGCAGGGCCCATGGCCGCACCACCGCGCCCGCTCCAGGCATAACGCGCGATCCACCCACTGCCCTCGGGTGCAGGATCGATCGACCGGGGCGCCGCGGCGTTGTAGTTCACCGCACACACCAGCACGGACCGCGCCCACGGCATCGAGCGCCGCAGGTCTCCACGGACCAACGCGCCTTCCGCATCGCGGCGCGTCAGCCACTCCATCTCACCCGCGGCACCGCTGGCCACCCACGCCGCAAATCGCTGGTCCTCGTCGATCCCCGCTGAACTGTCCGCGTCCGGCACAGCAGCCAGACCGGCAAGGTCGAAGCCCTGCGCGCGCGCGGCTGCCTCAATCCACTGACGATCCTCAACACCCAGCACCATAGGAAAGGGCGCCCCCGAAGAGGCACCCTCTCATGATAGGTCTTCAGAACTCCAGCTTCATCGAGACCTGCCCCGTGCGGTTGCCGCCGAAGTCCGAACCGCGCGCCGACGTGATCACGCCAAAACTCGGGCTCGTCACATCCAGTGTCGGATCGGCAAGGTTGGTGTGGTTCAGGATGTTCGTAAACGTTCCCTCAGCACGCAGGTGGACGCCCTCGGTGATGACGAACGCCTTGCTCAGCCCGGCGGACAGGCTCACGGTGCCCGGCCCTTCCAGGTCGCCAACGCTCTCCGTGCCAAAGCGCCCAATCGGTGCCGTGGTCGCGCCCACGGTGCACGGCGAAGCGGTCGCTCCGCTCACCGGGTCTGTCTGCGCCGTCAACGTCGAAATGCCACCCAGCGTTCCCGGACAGCTAAACGCATTGCGATTGAACCATCCACTCGCAGATCGGTTCGCCATCCTGGCGGAACCGATACGGTCAGGCCTTTGCGAGCGAAAGAACAACGTGCCCGACCCTGTGCCGGAAGGATCGATCGTGCCCGAAGGCAGGTACGCCGTCAGGTACGGCCCGGACTGCCACACAAAGATGCTCGACAACTGCCAGCCGCCAACCAACGCGTCGGCCGCCCGGTTCATGCCGCCGCCGAGACGCTTGCCGCGGCCCACCGGCAGCTCAAACACACTTGTCGTCAGCCAGCGATGCCGGCGCGTTCCGCTGACGTTGCCGTAGTCCACGTGACGGTCGTAGCTGTCGGTCGCGTCATAGCCGCCTTGCTCATCCACGAAGTTGCCGGCCAGTTGTGATGCTCCATAGCTGCCCTGATTGTCCGATAGATTCTTCGCCAGCGTGTACGCACTATCGAACGAGTAGCCGTGAGCGAACCGGTGCGATAGCTCAACCTGCCCGGAGTGGTAGTCCGCCTGGGCCTCGGTCGACCGGTTGTAGATCGCGTAGAAGTTCGGAAACGGAAACGCCGTGCGCGGCTGTGTGGTGGCAATCGTTGTCGTGCTCGGCTGCAGCATGTTCAGCTCCGGCTGCCACACCAGATGCCACGTATGCAGGCCGATGTACGACACCCGCAAGCCAAACCCACGGCCCATGTCCTGGTCGACCGACAGGTTTGTCTGCAGCGAGTATGGATCATGCCAGTGCGTGTCTACCGCGGAGTAAAAGGTTCCACTCCCATACGGCGCCGCGTTCAGCGCGCTTGCTGACGAGACGTTGGGAAATGCAAAACTCGGCGGCAACACCTGCCCTGTAGTCGAGCTGACGTTGTAGTTCTGGAAGCTCTCCAGATTGCTCTGCAGGGTACCCGTCAAGGCATAGAACAGCGCGCCGGCAGTCGTGATGTTGTAGTAGCCCGCGCCGCCGCGGATGGCTGTCTTGTCATTGTCAAAGGGACGAAACGCAAAGCCCAGGCGCGGTTCAAACCGCAGCCGCGGCGTGGTGCGCAGCGCCGCAGGCAGGCCCACATCGCTGTTGGACGCGACCGGCGTACACGGCACACCGTTGATCGCAGCACCCGTCGCTGCTGGGTTGGTCACACCTGCCGTCGCGCACGCGTTGAAGCTCTGCAACTCCGGCACGGACAACAGCCCCGCATAGCCGTCCGGGTAGATCACTCGCCCTGACCGTGCCACCGACGGATCGAAGTTACCGATGTTGCCATTCGTCGCGCTGAAGCCCGGATGCAGCTCATAGCGCAGGCCGAACGTAAGGTTCAGCCGCGAAGTGACCTTCCAGTTGTCCTGCGCATACAAGGCATACGTTGAGGCCGTCCCGTTGTTGTCCGAGTTCACCTGGGCGGTCTCAGAGTTATACGGCACGCCCGCAAGGAAATCCGCAAACTCATTGCCCGTGAAACTCGCGCTCTGATGGAAGAAGAACGACCCGTAGTTATCGCCATAGCCGGAGATACTCAGCGGCGTGTACGCATCCAGATGGCGAATGTCGACGCCAAACTTCGTCGTATGCGCATTACGCTGCCAACTCACGTTATCCACATACTGAAACACCCGTGAGCGCTCGGCATCGTTCAACCGGCTGCCACCAATGTTGGTCGTTGTGCCCGTGTAGTGGTCGAAGCCAAGAAACGGCACACCGTTGAACGGAAAGCTGGTCTGGATGCCGTTGAACTTGGCCGCATCAGTCAGCGCCGCGCCGTTGAACGGACTCGTCGTGCCATCGCCTTCCAGTGTGAAGCCAAAGCGCGCCTCATTCACAAGACGCGGTGTCAGCGCGAAGCTCCACGACGTGGCAAAGATGCGATAGTGCGCGAAGGACGTGCCGTTCGGGATGGCTAGGCTTTCCGGCACCGTTTGGGCAATCTGCTTGTTGGTGTAACGCGCAAACAATGTGCTGCGCTCGCCGATCGTCTCATCCAGCCGCACGTCAAACTGGTCGGAGTTGATGTCATTGCGCTTGTTGGCGATGTAGTTGTACGGCGTGTTCGGGTCCGCCAGCACGGTCTGCACGCCCTCGCCCACATGCAGATTGGGATTGGGAAACAGGCTCAACAACGCAGCCGAGCTCGCATTCGGCATCAGCGTCGCATTGGGGTACGCCTGGCCCGTGAGCGGGTTGGTCAGGGTCGTAACCTCCTGCGAAAAGTTCCCCTGCTTTTCCAGCACCGTCGGCACAACGTAGTGCACGGTCTCCTGCTGCGGAAAGCGAAGCCCTTCATACGTGCCGAAGTAAAACGTCTTGAAGCGTCCGCGGGTTAGTCCCGGCAGCGGTCCGCCGATGTTTGCACCGAAGTCATTGGCGACTTTCTTCGGTTTGGTGGCACTGCCGTACGGCGTCGCGTCAAAGCCCGAGTTCTGGAAGTACCAGAACGCCGACCCATGCACGTACTCGGTGCCCGCCTTGGTGATGGTGGTGATCTCGCCGGGCTGGCCGTACTCGGCGTTGTTGTTCACGCCATCGACGCGGATCTCCGCAATCGACTCAGCCGAAGGAAACGCATCGCCCTGGATATTGTTGGTCGTTTCGTTCTGCGCCGAAATGCCATCCACCGTCGTCTCCGACTGCGACGGTAATCCGCCCTGGATGGAAAATTTGACGCTTGGATTCGGCGAGGCGGAGGGCTGTGGCGGAAACGATCCAGAATCCGGCTGCACGCCCGGCAAGGTTTGCACTACATTCAGTGGGGACGTTGATCCTGCACCGCGGTAGTTGGCCGGTAAGTCCAGCACAGCCTGGGAAGAAAGCGCTGCGGAAATGGCCGCATTGTCTGTGTTGATGGTGCCCGCGTCGCTTGCGTTGACGGTGACGGTGTCGGTACTTGACACCGTAAGGGCCACGTCATATCGCAACTGTTGCCGCGCGTCGAGCTGAACATTTTCTGCGCGAGTGGCCGCGAAACCAGGGGCCGAAATGCGCAGGTTGTAGGTGCCGGGTTCAAGGTTAAGTGCGGTAAACTCGCCGTCCGCACCGGTGATCACCACGCGATTGGTATTCGTCTCTACCCGGTGCAACGCGACCGTTGCATGCGGAACTACAGCACCGGACGGGTCGCGGACCGTTCCGTTTAACGACGCCAACGTACTCTGACAGGCTGCGGTCAGCCCGCCTCCAAACAGGAACAACAAAAACAACGAACGATTCATCGCCTCACCTCAACTTGTTTGAACGACACTGCCCGATCAATCGTGGGCAAACTCTCGAGCATACTCAACGACGGACGGCGATTCGGCTGCGTTTCCTTACGCAACCGCATACGCCAAAACAGAAACATGGTCAGGCCGCCACCCACGGACCCCACAGCACGGCCCACCCAGAGACCTTCCAGCGCATAGCCGAAGTGAAACGCCAGCACATAGGCCAGCGGCATACCGATGCCCCAGTTCCACACCAGGCTCACCAGCAGCGGCGTGCGCGTGTCCCCGATGCCCGTCAACGCGGACGCCAGAACGATAAACAACGTATCGCCCATCAGCAGAAAGGCGCAGACCAGAAAGATCGGCGCGGCCGCGATCACCACAGCGCCGCTGTTGGTGTACAAGCCCGCCCAGAACTTCGCAAAGGCCGCAAACACCGTCGCCGCAATGGCCATAAAACCAAGGCACAGCCAAAGGCTCGCGTGGGCTGCGCGCTTTACCTCGGGAACACTATTGCGACCCGCACTCTGGCCCACGCGAATGATGGTCGCGTAGGAGATGCCGTTGGGCACCTGGTACACAAATGCGTTCAGGTCCAGCACCACCTGTTGTGCCGCGACCAGGATCGTTCCCAGGCGCGCACATAGAATCGTCATAAAGGTGGATGTACCCAGCTCTTCGAAGTACTCGAGCCCGCTGGGCCAGCCGATATGGAACAGCGCCTTCAGCCTGGGCCAGTTCGGCTTCAGCATGAAAGCGTCCACACGGTAGCCGTCTCGCCGAATGGCCCAAACAGCGCCGCCAATCAGCAGCGCCAGCATGTACCAGCGCACGACGCACGTCGACCAGCCCGAACCGGCGATGCCCATCGCCCGCGCCCCTAGATGGCCGAACAAGAACGCCCAATCGAAGATGAAGTTCACAACAGAAGCTGTAACCAGCGAAACGGAAATCAGCGCGACGCGATTGATCGACTGAAGGAACCGCCGCAGCGCCATGTACAGCATCAACGGTGCCGTAGACCACACCAGAGCATGGACATAACGCGCCGTCTCTGCAGCCAGTTCCGGCGGTGTGCCAAGGTGCGGGAGCATGTGCACGGATAGCGTGGTGGCGAGCATCACCAACGGTGTCGCAATCGTCACCATCCACAAGGCCTGCGCCAGCAAATAGACGCACTCATCCTCTTCGCCGCGACCGAATGCCTGGGCGATGAGCGTTTCCATGCCGTTGAGCAGATAGATCGCACAAAACGCGATCGCGGAGAAGATCGTGTTGCCCAATGACGACGCCGCAATGGGCAGCGCCGAATCATGCAGCCTTCCCACCATCAGTGCATCGACGATATAGGTCGACATCCAGCCAAGCTCGCCCAACGCCAGCGGCGTTCCCAGGATCGCGGTGAGGCGAAGTTCGGTCCGCAGATCAGGTGCTTGCTTCGCGCGCGTCAGGCTGGATTGTGCAGCGGCTCTCAGGGGGAACGGGTCTCCTGCGTGGTGGCACGCACTAGCAAGTACCTAGGAGACTCTACCGGATAGCGTCCCAGGACGTGTACCAGCATTACCACTGCATCGCGTGATCGGGGAAAGATTTATCAGCGGAGTGAAGCTAAGTCTTGAACGATGTTGCCCCGGTGGGCACGCCATCCGCACGGCTTAGGTCTGCAGCCGAAGCCGGGCGCGCATCCGCAGCGCGCTTTGACAAAGAGCCACCAAGGCAAGGCAAGCGAACGTCACGCAGCCAAGCAGAATCAACGCTTTGGGGGTGAACCCGAGCTCCGGCATCCAGCGCCGATGTGTCCGCCATGCCCCATGCCTGGATGCGTGGGGTGTGGTGTCGCGAGCCGAAGCTGGGCTCGTTGTCCCCGTTCCGGAGGTCTGAGAGATCGTAAAGGTACCCTGCACGAGCTGCAAAGCGGAGCTCGCGGCGTCGATCTCGACCGACCCGGACGCCGCTGCCGTGCGAAGCTGCACCTCATTCTTGCTCACCAACAGCTCCGCCGGCAGGGGTATCCGGACGTCGTTCCAGCCGTTTTGGTGGTTTAACTCGGGTTGCGGTTGCAAACTGGCCTCGACTGGAAGAGCAACACCGTTTAAGACCACATCGACAGCGTTCCCGGCGGCGGCCTGCCCTACGCTGTGGGAGCGCAGGTGGAGGCTGGCGCGCTCGACGATCTCGTTGGGAGCCACTTCGAAGTGCAGGCTCACGGATCGCTCACCGGCATGGAGGTGCAGCAACTCTGCCCCAGCCATAGCACGCAACGGGATGCGTCGCTCAGTGACAGCGATCGCCCGCGGCGAGGCGCTCCTACCTGCGGTTCGTTCCGCAGGTGCAGCCGAGGGCCTATCGGCAGCGATCGCCGGCGATGGTGTATTTTGTGCCCTCGCCTTCGCTGGGGCCGTCCACAACCCAGTAACCGTCATGGTCAGACAGAGAAGCAACAGCGCAAAAAGACGCATTCCCGCCGGGCGCAGTGCCGCGATGACCATCAATCCGAGCCCCTCGAATGCCAGGCCAACCACGCGGGCGAAGCTCTTCAGCAACCGGTCCGGCTCCCGCGCCGGTCCCCAGCCCACCCAGGTGTCTGCCGGCGAGAACAGAAGCATCGCCAGCGCTTCTTCCTCCTTCAGCGTCAACGGATCGAAGCGCACCCTTAGTGCGCGCGGTGCCGCGTCCACCACCGTGGCGGGCAGCACAATCTCTTGCCCCTGCACTGAAAGAACGGTGCTGAGCGCCTCCCCTGCATGGGCGTTCGGGGTTTCCTTTGTGTGCACGAGCAAGCCTCCGCTTGAGGCATCCTCGATACGCCCTTGGAGCCACCGTCCATCAGCAAAGACCAGCCCTGCCTCGATCGTCTTTTGCAAACGCACTGCACGTCGGCGCTGTCGGCTCTCACGCGCCACGCCAAGCGCCACGCTCAAGATCACCAGGTTAAACAACACCCATCCGACGTTGATCCATAGCACCGCGCGAGGCTGGCGATGGAGCAACAGCAGCCAATGCTGCATCATCCGCGGCACCCCCGCCGTCCACGGCGAAGAGGTTATGGGCAGCAGGCGCAGGCCGGCGCAAAGCAGGCCGAGCACATTCGCTCCAAACAGCACCATCACCGGCCATGCCGCACGGCGATCAAAGAAACCCTCATCGACGGACTCACCCTTTGCTGTCGCGTGGAAGCGTCCCCGACGCGGAAGGATCAGCGCAAGCACCGTGGGCACCACAAGAAAGGGCGCCATCACGGTTTCATAGATCTCGTTCCAGAACGAAAACCGATGCGGCCCTTGCAGGCGCGAGTTCGCGATGTAGGCCAGCAGAAGATGAGGCACGCCATAGGCAAGCACCGCAGCCCAGTACCCCGGGAGACAAATCCGCCCCAGAACCAGAAAGCTCAGCGGCGCCAGCAAAAATAGGAGACGCGGTAAGGCATTCAGGAAGTGCAGGCAGGCGTGGAAGTAACACAAACGCTGTTGCCACGTAAGACCGCGCGCAAGCAGCGGGTTTTCCACGCGCAGCAGCTGCACCATGCCCCGCGCCCAACGGCGCCGCTGCCCGATGTGCGCGCTCAGCCGCTCCGGCGCAAGGCCCGCCACAAGCGGCAGGTTGATGTAGGCACTGTTC
>CAXTRU010000134.1:0-9055 GCA_964246665.1 uncultured Acidobacteriaceae bacterium | reverse complement strand
GTGCGGTACAGTGCCCGTTGCTGGGCGGCGATGCGGGGTGTCGGCACTTCGTTGATCGCCGTCAGGATGTCGCCGCGCCGGATGCCTGCCCGGTCGGCCGGCGTGTCGGAGGGCACCCGCGTCGCACGCAGCCCGCCGGCCGTTTCCGTCCAGGGAACGCCGTCGGTGGGGACCTCGAAGCTGTTCTCCTGGACGAAGTTGCCGATCGCCAGACCCACCGCGGCCAGCGTCAGCACCGCCAGCAGCACAGCAAACAGCCGGGTTTGGAACAGGCGCTTCATCCAAAGGTCAGACTAAGTTACGAAAGCAACATGCACGTTAAGGGCCAAAGCTTCTCGCGAACCGCTGGTGTTCTTCGCAGAATATCCGGTACAAGGCTCTTTCGTTTCATACTGCCCTACCATTTTGCGGATCATACAATCACCCACCCGGGGAGTCGCGTGAGCCGTAGTTGGTACAGCGGACATCTTGACCGGGTCTCCAGAGTCCTGTGAACTAAGGTGTATGACGGATCGATTTCGGCAGGACGCCGATGCGCTCGCGATGCTGGACCGGGACGCTGAGGTCCTCGTTCCGGTGTACGCTCGCTTTCCCGTGGTCATGGACCGGGGTGAGGGCGTCTACCTGTACGACACGAGCGGTCACCGGTACCTGGACCTGATGGCAGGCCTCGGCGTGAACGCGCTTGGGCACGCGCATCCGCGGCTTCTACGGGTGATGACCGACCAAGCAGCGCAGTTGGTCCACCTGTCCCCGCAGTACGCGCATCGCTACCCCGGGGAGCTTGCCGAGCGCCTTTGCGACCTCGCCGGGATGAAGGGCGCCTTCTTTTCCACAGGCGGCACCGAGGCGGTGGAGGGTGCCCTGAAGCTGGCCCACACGCATGCCGTCAAGAACTTCGGCGCGGCGAAGCGGAACGTTGTGGCGCTGCACCAGTCGTACCACGGGCGCAGCTATGGGGCGCTGTCGGTTACGGGGCAAGCCAAGTACCGGGTCGACTTCGGTCCGGGCATCCCGCATGTCACGTTTGTGCAGCGCAATGACGTCGCTGAGTTGCGCTCGGCTGTTGGTCCCGACACCGCCGCCATCCTGCTGGAGCCGGTTCTGGGCGAGGGCGGGGTGCACGTCCTCAGCAAAGAGTACCTCACCGAGGCGCGGCGGCTTGCCGACCAGTACAGCGCGCAGTTGATCTTCGACGAGATCCAGTGCGGTCTTGGCCGAACGGGCACGTGGTTTGCCTTCCAGGCAAGCGGCGTCCGTCCGGATATGCTGCTGCTCGGCAAGCCCCTCGGCGGCGGTTTGCCGCTCAGCGCGCTGCTGGTCAACGACGATCTCTTTCACTCCTTCGGGGTCGCAAAACACGGCAGCACCCTGGGCGGCAGTCCCTTCCTTTGCCGGCTCGGGCTGGAGTTCCTGGCCATCGTCGAGGAAGAACAGCTGCTAGCCCGGGTGTGCGAGACCGGCACCTACTTCCTTCAAGGCTTGCAGGAGCTCGCCTCCAGCTCGGACCGCACCCTGGAAGCGCGCGGCCGTGGCCTGCTGCTTGGGCTGGAGCTGCACGAGCCTGCACGTCCCATCGCGGAGGCCGGCCTGGAGCGCGGCTTCCTGCTGAATCTGGTGCAGGGCAAGGTGCTTCGGTTCCTGCCGGCGTTTCTGCTGGAGCGCGGGCATGTTGATCAGACAATGGAGTTACTCTCTGACCTGCTACGCACGGAACACCATGGAGACTTCGCCCACGAGGCGCAGCTTGCCTCGGCTTCCGCCTAAGGCGCTGCGGTGATCCGCCGGCGAGAGCTTGCGCTGTCACGATGGCGGATCTCCTGCCTGGAGCAGGGCAGCCCCCAGGCGGACCGCCCATCGCTTCTGCTCATCCACGGACTGATGGGCAGTGCGGCCACGTTTGGGCCCTTGTTGGAGGCCCTCCCAGCCGACCACCACGCGGTGGCTATCGACCTACCCGGTGCCGGCATGTCGGAGCGGAACCAGCGCCTGAGTGCGTCGTTGCCCTCCGCGTCGCGGTGCGTGGGGGAGATCCTCGCCTCGTTGCAGATGGAAAGGCCCGTGCTGGTGGGCCACTCGCATGGCGGCGCCGTTGCGCTGCACCTTGCCGCGTCAGAGCCCGGCGTCGTGCGGTCGCTGGTGCTGTTGGCGCCGGCGCATCCCTACTTCCGGCATGCAGACCAGATCATCCGCTTTTACCTATCGCCGCTGGGCATGGCCTTTGCGCACACCATCCCGTGGTACCCGCAGTGGCTGCAGATGTTTGGGCTGCGGCGCATGGCGGGCCCACAGAGTTGGGACACGCCTGCACGGCTTCTGCCGTACCGCGAGAACCTACGCACCCGGGGCACCATCGGTCATCTCCTCCGGCTGTTGCGCACTTGGCACAGCGACATGCGCGAACTGCGACACCTGCTGGAAGCGCCTTTCCGGGTGCCGACACTGCTGATCTGGGGCGATCACGACCGCGCCGTCCCGGTTGCCACTGCAGGTTCGCTGAAGCGCAGACTCAGGCGCTCCGAGATCCAGGTCCTGCCCGGGGTCGGCCATCGGCCGGCTGAAGAACGCGCCGAGATCTGCGCCGAGCTCATCGAAGACTGGTGCGAACGGCTGCCCGGCATGACGCGTAAGGTGCCGCTTAGCGCGGCAGACTGAACGTGTCCGCCAACCACGCCCGCAGCTCGGAAGCGAAGATGTCGAGCTTTGCGACGGGGGAGCCCGGAATGCCTGCAAAGAAGTGGTCCGCTTCGTGCACCCAGACAACCCGCTTTGGCTCGGGCGCGGTGACCAGGTAGCTTTCCAGCAGACCGCGCGGGCTGAACTCGTCGTGGTCCCCGGAGAGGAACAGCTTGGGCACAGTGCCGCAGTGCGCCAGAAAGTCATAGCGATAGTCGCGCCCGGCCGCTTTGACCGGCAAACCGATACCGACAAGCCCGGCGAGGCGCGGGTCGCCGCAGCAGGCACGCAGGCCGACGTTGGAGCCGAAGCTGAAGCCCGCAAAGAGCAGGGGCTTGTCGGGGAAGCGATCGGTCAGCCAGTCCAGCGCAGCCTTTACGTCGTCGACTTCGCCGCGCCCCTCATCATGCATGCCTTCGCTCAGGCCCGTGCCCCGAAAGTTGAAGCGAAGCACGGGAATGCCGAAGTGACTGAAGGACTTGGCCGCGTGGTAGACCACCTTGTTGTGCATGGTGCCGCCGCCGAGCGGGTGCGGGTGCGCCACCAGCGCGGCAAACGACGCATCAGGCGTCCCGGTGTTCAGCAGGGCCTCCAGCCGGCCTGCGGGGCCGCGAAGATCCTCAATGGTCTGAACGTGGGAAGGAAAGCTTGGGTCGGGCATCCGGGGTCGAGTGTAAACGACTACCCCTCTCCAGGGCGGTATGCTGAGAAGACATGCCGGTTGACCCCATCGAGCTGACCAAGCGCCTGGTTGCGATCGATTCCACCACGTACCACGAAGGGGCGTGTGGCGAAGTCCTGCATACCTTCCTTGCGGGGGAGGGATGGGCTGTAGAGCGCATGGCCGTCCCGCAGCCTGAGGCGAAAGCGACCCCTGGCGCCGGCACCGGAGAGCGCTTCAACGTGTACGCATACCCCCCGGGAGTTGAGCCCGTGGTGGTGCTGTCCACGCACATCGATACGGTGCCGCCGTTTTTGGGCCCCGCGCGCGAAGACGATACCTACCTTTATGGCCGCGGCGTCTGTGATGCCAAGGGCATCCTGGCCGCGCAGGTCGCGGCGGCGGAGCAGCTGCGCAACGACGGCGTCCCGGTTGGACTGTTGTTTCTGGTGGGCGAGGAGCGCGACTCGGCCGGCGCCAAAGCCGCCAACGCCAACCCGCGTCCCTCCCGCTTTCTGATTAATGGCGAACCGACCGACAACCGGCTCGCCCTGGCCTCCAAGGGCTGCCTGCGCGTGGAGATGTACGCCGAAGGGCGCATGGCGCACTCTGCCTACCCGGAGCTCGGCGAGTCGGCCATCGACAAGCTCATTGCCGCGCTGCACGACGTGCTGGCGCTGGAACTGCCCGTGGTGGAAGGCATCGGCGACACGACGCTGAACGTCGGCCTGATCTCCGGCGGACGCGCACCCAACGTGATCGCGGACGCGGCTGAGGCGCACCTGCTGGTGCGGCTCGTTGGGCCCTCAGAAGGCATCCGCGCAGCCATCGTGCAGGCTGTCGCGGACCGCTGCCGTGTGCAGTTCTCGCTTGAGCTGCCGTTTGTGCAAATGCGCGCGCTCGACGGTTTCGACACCATGGTCGCGAAGTTCACCACCGACATCCCCAGCCTGACCCATTGGGGCGAGCCCTTTCTGCTTGGCCCGGGCAGCATCCACACCGCGCACACGCCGGACGAGCGAATCGCGAAGGCCGAGCTGCTGCAGGCAGTTGAGCTGTACGTCCGGCTTGCGACGCAGCTGGTGCGGAGCTAGCTCGTTATGACGACCGCGGTGGAAGCGACGAAGGGCACCAAGGATAGCAAGGGCAGCAAGGAGTCCAAGGCAGGGAAGGGGCGCCTCGTGGTGCTCGGCGGCTTGGGGTTCCTGCTGCTGAGCGTGGCCGCCGTGTACGTGCTGTACGTCACCGTGCCCAAGGGCAACGAGGGCGCAGGCCCGGTGGACGCCCTCATCGTGCTGGGCACGCCGGCGGGGCTGCATGGCGAGATCAACCCGATGCAGATCTGGCGCGTGGACGAAGCCGTCCGCGAGTACCGCGCCGGGCGGTCGCCCCATATCCTTTTCGCCGGCGGAGCTGCGGCCAACCGCTACGTGGAAGCCGACGTGATGGCCGGTTTGGCCGAGCAACGGGGCGTGCCGGCCAGCGCCATCCTTCGCGAACGACGCTCGCGCACAACCCTGGAAAACATCTTCAAAAGCGCCGATATCGTTCGTGCGCACGGGTGGCACTCGGTTGAAGTCGTCAGCTCGCGGCAACACCTTCCGCGCGCAGCCGTGCTGCTGGAAAAGACCGGCCTGGCCTGGCGCGTACATGCCGCTCCCACCCCGGGCTGGCCGCAGTCCCAGGTGGCCGTGGCATGGATCGAAGAAGCCATCGGCACCGCCGCTCTCCGCGTCTTCGGCACCCACGCTGAGCCTCTACTCCACACGCTGGCGGTGATCCAATACGGCGTGGGCTACGGCTTCCGGTGGGTCTTCTATAAGATCGAGGGCTGGTTCAGTCGCTGACGCGGGCACCGGCAGCCGAGACCGGTCCACAGTGGCGGAGACAGGGATGCGTACCGGTTTTCCTCGGCAGTTGCCCTGGTTCCTGGGCATAAACTAGGGGTATGGCCGCCGAGTTCACGCACCTGCACCTCCACACCGACTATTCGCTTCTGGACGGCGCCTGCGACGTCGACAAGCTGGCCAAGCACCTGAAGAAGATCGGGCAGGGCTCTGCCGCGATTACCGATCACGGCAACATCTTTGGGGCGGTGCACTTCTTCGACGCGATGAAGAAGCAGGATCTGAAGCCGATCCTCGGCTGCGAACTCTACATCTGCAAGGAAGACGACCACCGCGGCAAACCCGACCCTGAGTCCAAGTACAACCACTTTCTGGTGCTGGCGGAGAACGAGGCTGGCTACCGCAACCTGGTGCGGCTCACCTCAGAAGCAGCACTTCATGGTTTCTACCGCAAGCCACGTATTAGCAAGAAGTTCCTTGCCCAACACTCGGAGGGCCTGATTGGCTTTTCCGGCTGCCTTGCGGGCGAAATGTCGCAGTTCCTCATGGCCGGCGACTACGCCTCGGCCAAGCGCGTCGGCGGCGAGTACGAGGAGATGTTCGGGAAGGGAAACTTTTTCCTCGAAATCCAGGACCACGGGTTGGCCCCGGACAAGGCGGTCACCGAGGCCATGTTCAAGCTCGAACGCGAGCTGGACATCCCGCTGATCGCCACCAACGACTCGCACTACATCGCCGATGACGATGCGCGGTCGCACGAGGTGCTGCTCTGCGTGCAGACCGCGGACTCGATGAACAACCCCAAGCGGTTCAAGTTCGACACGCAGGAGTTCTACATCAAGTCGGCGGACGAGATGCACCGCCTGTTCGCGCACGCGCCTGAGGTTTGCACGCGGACGATGCAGTTTGCCGAGCGCTGCAGCCTGGAACTGACGAAGGTCAAGAATCCCTTCCCGAAGTTCCCGCTGCCGGAGGGCATGACCATCGACGACTACTTCGAGGAGGTCTGCCGCCAAGGCTGGCGCAAACGCCGCGAGACGGCCATCAAGCACCTCGAAGAGCGTGGCATCCTGCGCAGCACGATCGCAGAGTACGAAGAGCGGTTGAACCGGGAGATTGAGTGCATCAAGAGCATGAAGTTTCCCGGCTACTTCATGATCGTGTGGGACTTTATCCGCTACGCGAAGGAGCACGACATCCCTGTTGGACCGGGCCGTGGATCCGCGGCCGGCTCGCTGGTCGCCTACGTGATGGAGATCACGGACGTCGACCCGCTGCAGAACAACCTGCTGTTTGAGCGCTTCCTGAACCCCGAGCGCGTGAGCATGCCCGATGTCGACATTGACTTCTGCATGAATCGCCGCGGCGAGGTGATCGAGTACGTGCGCCAGAAGTACGGCACCGACCAGGTCGCCCAGATCATCACCTTTAACACCATGGCCGCCAAGGCCGCCATCAAGGACGTAGGCCGCGCCCTGGAGATGCCCTACGGCGAGGTCGACCGGATCGCCAAGCTGATCCCGGCGACGATCGGCATCACCATCGAGCAGGCACTCAAGGACTCCCCGCCGCTGGCCGCCGCATGCGAAGCCGACCCCAAGATCCGCGAGCTGATCGAGACCGCCCAGCGGCTTGAGGGCTTGGTGCGTGGCGCAGGCGTCCACGCGGCCGGTGTGGTGATCGCGCCGCAGCCGCTGACCGAGCTGGTGCCCGTCACGCGCACCAAGGACGACGCCGTCGTCACCAGCTACGACATGAAGGCCGTCGAAAAGATGGGTCTGCTCAAGATGGACTTCCTTGGGCTGACCACGCTGACGGTCATCGACGACTGCCTGAAGCTGATCAAGAGAAACCGCGCCGAATCGGTCGACATGGCCACGATCGCGCTGGACGACCAGACCACCTACGAGCAGGTCTTCCATAAGGCCCTGACGAGCGGCGTTTTCCAGTTCGAGTCCGGCGGCATGCGCGACGTGCTGCGCCGCTACAAGCCGACCAGCGTCGAAGACCTGACCGCGCTCAACGCGCTCTACCGCCCGGGTCCGATCCAGGGCGGCATGATCGACGACTTCATCGAGCGCAAGTGGGGCCGCCGGCCGGTCGAGTACATGTTCCCGGAGCTCGAGACGATTCTGAAGGAGACGCTCGGCGTCATCGTCTACCAGGAGCAGGTGATGCAGATCTCGTCTGCGATCGCCGGCTACTCGCTCGGCGGCGCCGACCTGCTGCGCCGCGCGATGGGCAAGAAAGATCCTGCCGAGATGGCCAAGCAGCGCGACATCTTCATGGCCGGCGCGCTCGGGCGCAAGTTCAACAAGGACACCGCGGGCAAGCTCTTCGACCTGATGGAGCAGTTCGCGGGCTATGGCTTCAACAAATCGCACTCGGCGGCTTATGCACTGCTGGCCTATCACACGGCGTGGCTGAAGACGCACTTCCCGGTCGAGTTTATGGCCGCGCTGCTGACCTCGGAAACCAGCAAACCCGAGAACGTGGTGAAGTACATCGGCGAGTGCCGCGAGATGAACATCGCCGTGGTGCCACCGGACGTACAGATCTCCGCCGCGGACTTCACCCCCGCGGGCGACGCGATCCGCTTCGGCCTGGCGGCCATCAAGAACGTTGGACACAACGCGATCGAGTCCATCCTTCAAGCACGGGGTGAACTTCAGGCCGAGGGCAAGCCGGGCTTCGCCTCGCTGTGGGAGTTTTGCGAGAAGGTCGATCTGCGGCTGATGAACAAGCGCGTCCTGGAGTCGCTGTGCAAGGCCGGCGCCCTGGATGCCTTCGGCAAGCGCTCCCAGGTGATGGCGGCGCTGGATAAGGCGATCGAGCGCGCGCAGAAGTCGCAGCGCGACGCGGCCAGCGGCCAGCATGGGCTATTCGGCATGTTCGACAGCGGACCGGCGGCCGCGGCCGAGGCGGAGGAGGCATTGCCCGCCGCACCGGAGTGGGACGAGTACACACGGCTGGCGCAGGAAAAAGAGGTGCTGGGCTTCTTCGTCTCCGGGCACCCGCTGGACAAATACCGCGACAAGCTGCGCAACCTCAAGGGCGTGATCGACACCCAGGCCGCGTGCGAGATGAAGCCTGAGCCGGTAGTCTTCGTGCGCGGCAAGGCGGAGCCGCAGAATGAGATTCAGATCGCCGGCGTCATCACCGGGCTCAAGGTCGCCAAGAGCAAGCGCTCGGGCGAGATGTACGCCCAGGCGTGCCTCGAAGATGCAGCCGGCAAAATAGAGCTGATCGCCTTCCCGCAGAGCTACGAGAAGCTGGCAGAGAAGCTGAAGATCGATGTGCCGGTCCTGATCCGCGGATCGCTGCGCGGGGAAGAGGACTCGGCGCCCAAGATTGCCATCTCCTCCATTCAGGCCCTCGAAGACGTGCAGGTCAAACTGCCCGAAGCGCTGCGGATCAAGGTTCCGCTGCACTCGCCGGACGCCGCGCTGATGGAGAAGTTGCAGGCTCTGTTCCGCCAAGCGCCGGGTAAGGGTAAGGTGATGCTGCGCCTGGAAGAGCCGGACCAGTTCGCCGCCGACCTGGAGCCGCATGGCTTCAATGTGCAAGCCGACGTGCAATTTATCGAGCGCGTGGAAGGCCTGGTCGGGCGCGGGGCGGTGCAGGTAATCGCGTAGGGCCACCTGCACCGCTTGCCGTGCGACTCAACGGGCGATCTGAAAGTTGATGGTGATTGTTGTGTCTACCTGGACCGGATTGCCGTTCAGAAGGTACGGCTCGTACACCCACTGCCGCACAGCATCGATGGCCGATGTCTGTAGCTCGGGCGGGCCTGAGACGACGGTCAAGTTCTCTATACGCCCGTCCACGCCGATGCGCGCGGCCAACACGACTGAGCCCATGATGCGGGCTT
>CAXTRU010000133.1:0-9070 GCA_964246665.1 uncultured Acidobacteriaceae bacterium | reverse complement strand
GCCGATCGAGGGAGAGGTGGCGCTGTAGGCGGTGCTGGAACGCCACGGCTGGACCCTCCATGCCCATCCGCTCTTCCTTGACCAGCTAGAGCGCTTGCTGGCGGCCGTGGAGCGGGCCAAACGGGCTGACCCAGGGGGTTGGCAGGGCAAGGCCGACACGAAGCTCCTCGCAGCCCTGCAGGCGCTGATCCTCGATCGTATCCCGCGTGATCCGCTGGCGCCGGAGTTCCGCCAAGGCAACACGCTGGGCCGGGCACATCGGCACTGGTTCCGGGCTAAGTTCGCCGGCAACCGGTTCCGGCTGTTTTTCCGCGCTGACTCGCAGGCCAAGGTGATCGTCTACGCTTGGGTCAACGACCGCGACACGCTGCGCAAGGCCGGGGCAGGGACCGACCCCTACGCGGTGTTCACCCGCATGCTGGCCGGTGGCAACCCGCCCGACGACTGGCCGACACTGCTGGCCGCCGCGACCGAAGCGGGCGCGCAACGGCGGTTCAACGCCGCCGGAGCCGATCCACGAAGCACCTGACCTGCGGTCGGCTTCGTGCTGCCGGTCACGACCTGAGCCGCAGCAAGGTCGCCTTGAACCCTGGACGACGGACGGCTGCTGACGGTCAGGGGCGCATCGTCCCGCTCCAGAACCCATGGGCATGATCGTAGCTGGCCCAATTCCATCCGGTGACAGCCGCACCGGCGAGTGCCCCACAGACCACAATCCGCCGTATGGCCCACAAAACGCGCTCTTGAGCCTGCTTGGACATGGTTCCGATCCTTCCCCTCCGGCCCCTTCCGTGGCCAGGTCGCGTTTAACCGTGTTCGGGACGGTGTGTGATCCCTGTTTTCATGTCGCGCTCGCGCCGGATGCGTTCAGCCGTCGCGCGCATCCTGGCCAGCACTGGCGCTAACGGAACCATCCGGCCGGCAGCCGCATCCGTCTCGCCCGCATCGATGATGGCTTCCAACTCAGCCTGCGTTGGCATGGCAGGCCAGTCAGCGCTGTCCTTCTTGAGGCGAGTGTCGTGGACCATAGGGACGAGGCTAGACGCGGGTAAGCCAGCCGGGAAGGCCCTCTTGGACCCATAGCAGCCGCTGCTGGTCAGAGAGCCGCTATGGCCCTCCTCAGCGCCGCCAAGGCCTGCTGGCGATCAGCCCTAAGCGGCTTCCCAGCGCCCTTGCACCGCTTCGACCAGTGGTTCGAGCTCGAGCCGTTGGGCCGGCGTCAAGAGCCCGTGCCAGCGTCCGGCCGCGGAGCAGACCATGCCCGTTCGACGGAACACCGCCTTCAGCTCGGACGAGGTCCGAGTAGGAGGCAGGACGACCCTCCACTTGGCAGGGCGTGGCTTGACCGGCCAGGGAACAGAGACCGTGTCGGCTGCCTATTTCGGTTTGGCTTCCCGCAAGGTCTTCGGGTCAACCGAGACCAACTCGCCGGAACAGGTCGGAGCCGGGGCCGGAGGGATCGAAGCCGTGGCAGCAAGCCTTTGCTGGACGAGGCCACGGATTTCGGCCGCCCGGTCTTTGGGAACCCAGAGCACGAGCATCTGCAGGCCCTGTTCGTAGCGGCGCTGCCGCATGGCGGTCACGCGTTCGGCGGCGGTCCTCATCAGGCGACCGTAAGCAGTTACGATTGCAGCCACAAGCGGGCTTGAGGGAGAGGAGGAGCGTAAGCAGTTACGCGTTCGCCTGAACAGGATCCTCTTTATATGAGAAGAGCAAACAGGCCTTCGGAGAGGGGGTGTCTCTTAGTTATGAAAAAAGCAAACTGCCGTTTTTGCCATATAGCAATATAGCAAGGAGCCGATATTGCCCTGTTTTTGGGGGTTGCTGTGACTTACCAAGGCAATTCGGCGAAACTCCCCGAAATTCCTCAAAACTCGGGGAAATTCCGGGCAATTATGGGAAATTTGGTGACACTCGGTCAAACTCCGCGAAATTCGCGGCAACTCATGTGCAGAGGAGCTACCCAGGTTCGTCGATGGCCAGCAACTCGACGTGGCTGACACCAAGAGCCTGCGAGAGTTCATACAGCGTCACGATCGTCGGATTGCGCCGGCCTTGCTCGAGGCCGCTCAGGTATTGCTGGCTGAACCCGGACCGCTCCTCGACCTGCTCCTGGGTCAGGCCTTTGGCTCGTCGGATGCGGGCGAAATTTCGCCCGACGAGCTGGCGCATATCCATGCCGCCAGGGTCGGGCTTTACACACTATGAGTTTATCAACTATAGTATGTTATCTGCTGTTGGACTGCTGCAAGTGTGCAGCGTCGGACGGGTCTCCCATCCCGCCTTTGACGCGAGAACGCCTTGCCGCGAACCAAGACCGCCGCTCAACCTGCCCCCGCCGCCTCGCTTCGCATCTTGATTTGGGTACCGAGCGTGGTGATGGAGGAGATCGATCGCGTCAACGACATCTTGGCCGCCGATTCCGGCATGACGATCAGCCGGGCGCACGCCGCGCGCATCGGGCTCCTGGTCTATGCCAAGACCGCCACCATCGTCGCCGCTGGCCGCCGGCTCTGGTCGATCAACGACCTCGAGAACGCCTTTTTGGACGCCCTTCGACCTCAGCCGGCCAGTGTGGAGCCCCTGAAAGCGCAGCACCTGCTCCAGCAGATCGCCGAACTACAGCAGCAATTGGCCGCAATCGCGGGCAGCTCGGCGCCGGCGGTAGAAGGATAGGGCAATGTCCAAAGGTGTCCGGTCAGAGGCCGAGCGGGCCAACGACGTTGCCTACGGCCGCAAGCGGCTTGCCGATGCCCGCAAGGCAGGGATCGTCTATGTCGGCGTGTTCCTGCAGCCCGAGGTGGCAGCCTTCATCGACCAGGTGAAAAAGGCCCGCGGTTTCCACAAGCGCGACGAGGTGATCAACTGCCTGTTTCGCGACTACCTGATGACCGAGCACGCGCATCTCGCCCACAGCGGACCCGGCTTGCCTGGCTATGAGACCCACCAGGGCGAGAGGAAAGAGGACCATGACCAGTCTGCTTAACGGACTCGCATAAATGCGCGGCGCGCGTTCGCGCGCCGAGTTCGAGGGGTTCCGGCACGGCTATGCGGGGACGATCTACAAAGGCCAGGGCAAGACCCTGGATCGGACATACCTCTACCACACCGAGCATTGGCGATCGGCAGCGAGCTATGTGGCACTCACTCGGCAGCGGGAGAGTGCCGAGGTATTTGTCGCCCGTGAGACGGTGCGCGATGCAGGTCAGCTCGCCCGGCAGATGGCGCGTGGCGAGGTGCGAGCGGCGTCGATCGCATGGCCGACACGCGACGAGCTGACCCAGAAGCAGAAGCGCGAGGCTGAGCGCGAGGACCGGGGCCGCAAGCTACGGGATGCCCTGACGTACAACACGCGGCAGGGCGGCACGCTCGACCAGGTGCGCGGGCTGCTATCGCCGGCCGGGCGCGAGCTGGTAGACGCCTTGGGCGCCAAGATCGACCGCGAGTTCCGGGGCACCGACACCGAGTGCGGTGAGCTGAAGCTGCACGGCGCGCGCAAGCTGGCCGAAAAGGAGGCGCACGAGGGGCCGGTCAATCCGGCCTAACCAGCTGTTTGTTGACGTGCCACCCACTGAGTATGTTCGCGGGAAAACGCTAACTCGGTGTCATTCACAAAATCCGAAAACGATTTTTCATCAGTGAGGCTCGCAGCGTCCTCCGAAGCAATACCAATTTCTGTTGCGGTTAACGTATAGGTTGAAGCCAACTCGGAGTGTTTTTTTAGCTGGACCCAACCGACTATGGAACTAGCCAGAACAATTAGTGGGTCTATTGGAACAATCTTCCACTCTGGAAATGCAATGTGGCTCATAGCCATTACGATAGCTGCCACGTAACAAATCCCAGATGCCCACACCCAAAATATAAAGGCACGCTTATTTGAGTTTGCCTTCCTTATATACCAAGAACGCTGGTCCTTCACGCGATTTTCCATATAGAAGGCTACACGTCTATTTAGGGGAAGAGATCGAATGTCTTCCATTGAAGCGGTAATCTGGTCGTTTCCTACATGAGAGCTGCTTCCACCCTGCGACAGAATTTTATTAGCTCGCACTACTTCACGAAGCAAACCGAGAAACTGCCTTTTTGAGTCCTCTTCATGGTATGGATGGGCCAACATTGCGTAACGCCACGCGGAAGTTTTAACAGACTCAGCCACTGCTCGAGCTCGATACCAAGACTGTTCAGGTCGAATAAATGAACGAACTAGCAAAGTAGCTAAGCCGCCAATAAGAACAATAGCATATATCAAGTAGTACTGTGACTTACTGGACAGATCCATTGCGAATACGGAAGCAATAAACAAAAGTAGATATTCACCCCTAATTAAATATAAGTATTTTGATTGTGATGCGGCGGAGATGTCTCCGGCTACTTTATGTAGCCCGGGAAGATCTAGACCGGATGTCACTAGGGAACAAGGCGACGTATTGCGGACACAATAGAATTTGTATTCCATCCCACTATTTCAGTGGCGGCATTTGTCAGAGCTTGAGGCATTCTTTCGGACCCCCACGGCTGTATGCCCAAAATGGGCTTACCAACGGAAAGTGCGTGATTGATTTCGAATTGAATCCAGTCAGAGTGAGCCACGTACATGCCACCAAGGACGATTGCGCACTGAGCAGGGTTAATCTGATATTTAAGCTGTTGACCCAATTGGGAACTGGACATTCCGGCAAACGCCTTGTCCTGAGGGACAGAACTGTTGGAATACGAGAAATTACTTGCAGCGTCTAAGAAGCTTATGATGCGGGTGTAGGCTTCCTCATACGCCCATGCGTGGCTGATAAAGAGCCTGTATTGATAAAGGCTGGGCATGGGGTCTCGTCACGGTATGTTTCACGAAAGCTATAAATCATACGGGCATCCTCGATTCGCGCCAAGACACGAACTGAGCCCACTGCTGTCTGTCTCATATCATTCTGTCAAACGTCCGTTTGACAAAATGATACACCCCGCCTAGACTTGGGCGGTGACCCCTCCCCGCCCCCGTTTTGTCAGCTATCTCCGGGTCTCAACCGATGGCCAGGGCCGATCCGGGCTTGGCCTTGAGGCGCAGCGCCAGGCTGTCGCCGGCCACGTCACCCAGGCCGGCGGCGAGGTGGTGGCGGAGTTTCAGGAGGTGGAGAGCGGCAAGCGCGGCGATCGGCCGCAGCTCGCCGCCGCCCTGGCCGCGTGCCGCACCAAACGAGCGGTGCTGGTCATCGCCAAGCTCGATCGGCTGGCACGCAATGCCCGCTTCCTGCTGTCCGTGGTGGAGGGCAGCGGCGAGGCCGGCGTCGTGTTCTGCGACCTACCGAGCGTGCCGGCCGGGCCGATCGGCAAGTTCATGGTGACGCAGCTCGCCGCCGTCGCGGAGCTTGAGGCGGGGCTAATCAGCCAGCGCACCCGCGCGGCGCTCGCCGTGGCGAAAGCGCGGGGCGTCCGGCTCGGAAACCCCTCCCCTACTCCGGCGACACCCGCGATGGCGGCAGCAGCGCGCGCAGCCCGGAGCCGCCAAGTGCAGGAGAGGGCGGCCGACACGCTCGCAGTGGTGCGCCAGGCACAAGCGGCGGGTGCCAGTAGCCTTCGGGCCATCGCGGCCCAGCTGCACGCGCAGGGTGTCCTCACGCCGGCCGGCAAGCCGTGCTGGTCAGCCACTCAGGTTCGCAGACTGTTGGAATCAGACGAAAGCGCGAAAAAACTATAGGCCCATGCGTCGTGCCGCCCACTCCCCGCCGGCCTCACTCAGCATCGCTTCCCAAGACGAAAAGGATGTATGAGTGCGGATGAAGGTGTCCCACTCGGCGTCAGGAATGGCGGCAAAATCTTCAGACGACTCGATCTTGAAACCGCTCGCCTCGAACATCTCGTCGGCCGATCGAAAGCGACTGCATCGCGTCAGGAAGCCGGGGGTCAGTAGCTCTGGAATAGGGACATTGTGCTTACCGGACAGACTTTCGGCACGACGTGACATGTCGGTCAGCTTGCGCTGAAGCTCGTCAAGTCCCGTTACTTTAATCATGTGTGCTCCTCCGGTTAGGGCTTTCGCCACTGATCGCGGCCACCAGTCCGCGTATTGCGGACCCTCTCAACTAACGGCGGCGTTGCAGGACTAAGCTGCCGCGCCCGCTCGATCGCTTCCTTCTGCGTCGGGGCGACCGCACTTGCTCGGGCCGAGTTGGGTCTCCGCACGGCGTAATCGCCTTGCTCTCGCTGTTCCACGAACAGCTGATCTTTGTTCACGCGGAGATTCCTTTCGTTCCAAAGTCCGCTACAAAACTATATATAGTAGCTATGCCGGTTGAGTTCAACTATTTGTGGGGGCGTTGACCACGAGGCAGTGCCGCCATCTGCCTGGCAGACCACTCTATCACTCCGCCTAATGACGTTGTGACGTCACGGCGCTAAAAAGTCATAGCTTGAAAACGTAACGGCGCCGTGCAATCATGGCGTCGTGAAGGTAGTCGCTTTCCTGAGTCAAAAGGGCGGTGCGGGCAAGACCACCTTGGCCGTTCACACGGCTGTGGCAGCGTACGAGGCTGGCCTTAGCGTCGTTCTGATCGACACGGACCCGCAAAAATCGGCGACGGTGTGGGGTGATGCGAGGCAGGAGGAGGCTCCGGTCGTCGCGACGGCCGACGTTTCCGATCTTCGGCGCGTGCTCGATGCGGCGCGGGGTGACAGAATGGGGCTGGCGATCGTGGACGCCGCACCACATGCGGCGCCCGCTGCAGCCAGTATCGCGCGCGCGGCCGATCTTATCGTCATTCCCTGCCGCCCTACGGCGTTTGATTTGGCCGCGGTTGATGGAGCGGTTCGCATAGCCAAGGCGGCCGGCGTCAAGGCGGCTTTCGTCCTTTCCGCATGCCCCTTTCGTGCGCCCGAGATTGCAGAAACGAGAGAAGCCTTGGGCGCCTACGGATTACCGGTTGCGCCCGTGGAGATCATCGAACGTCGCGCCTTTGCGCGAGCTGTCGCGAGCGGCCGGGCCGTTACCGAGTTCGAGGCAGAGGGCAAGGCGGCCGGCGAGATACGCGCCTTGTGGTCGTGGTTACAGGAGCAGATGGCATGACGACGAAGCCAACCGGCCTAGCAGCCTTCACCCGCAGTCGCGGCGTTCAAGCGCCATCGCCAGACGTGCCAGCCCCCAAAGCAGGCCGGAAGCGCGCGCAAGGGGAAACCGTCGCTTTGACCGTGCGGGTCTCCCGAGCGGAGTGGGCACGGCTCCACCAGCTCGCCGTGGCTGAAGGGGTCAGCCTTCAATCCTTAGCGCTAACTGGACTTTCCAAGGTGTTCGCGGAGCACGGCTTGCCGCCAATTACGCAATGACGTCATGACCGCATGGCGTCGCGACGCCATGACTGCTAAGGATGTGTATGCCAGACAGCGACTCCGACTTACAGGCAGTCAGCATCCTTCCGCCTACTGCGGCCCGTTTGGTTCGCCTCGGAAGCGAGATCGCGATGGAGCCGCCCACTCGCCCGGACTTCTTGCACTCCGTTCTGTGCCAAGTCGGTTTGCCCAGGCGGCGAGTAGTCGGCGGCACCTTTGAGCGATTGAACGGGAATGTCTCACTACTGGTCGAAGCAGGGAAGCTCTGGAACGGCAAGGAGTGGCAGCCGCAGCCTTTGCCCTACGGCACCAGGCCCCGCCTGGCATTGGTTCACGTCAGCAGTGAAGCGGTGCGCACGAAGTCGCCTACGGTCGAAGTCGGTCACTCGGCACGCGAATTTCTGCTTCGGCTAGGGATCAGCACGGGTGGAGAGGAGTATGCCAATTTCAACCGGCAGCTCCGGGCTTTAGCCGCTTGTCGCATGACCCTCGGGGTAGGAGTCGAAACTCTCGACACCAAGCCCATTAAGCGGTTCGCCGCCTGGGCCAGCCAGAGCGACAAGCAGAGAGCCTTGTGGCCAGGCGTGATTGAGCTGACGGGAGACTTCTACGAGTCGTTAGCCGAATATGCCGTGCCGCTTGATCCTCGCGCCTTGGCGGCGCTGAAACACTCTGCCTTGGCCCTAGATGTTTATTCTTGGCTTTCCCATCGCTTGCACCGGGTGCGCGGGCCGAACGGGGCAAGGCTGTCCTGGGCCAATCTGCGGGAGCAGTTCGGGCAGGAGTACCGCGATCCTAAGGACTTCAAGCGCGAGCTGACGAAGGCGTTGGGGTCGGTGATGGCGGTTTACCCGGATGCCCGGATCGAGAAGGTGCCAGGCGGGCTGACCTTGCTGCCCTCGAAGCCGCCAGTGCCGAAGACCAGCGTGCAGGTTCTATCGCCCCCACCCAAATGACCCGAACCGCGTTCGGCGGATTACCCCCCCTTCAGGTGTGTTTTCGATGTGTGGACGAAGGGAGTTATCCACGGCGGATCGCCCCCCCCTGGTTCGGCGGATCGCCCCCCACTTGACCGGAGTCGCGTTCGGCGGATTACCCCCCCCTAAAACCTCTAGTTAGAATCCTATAGCTTTCCGGTAGTTGGCAGGCCCGATTGTGGATAACCGAGTGCCACGGTGCTCGGGACCGTCAAGGACGGTCACCTGCGGCTCCCGCCGCTTCGCGGTGCCTTCGGCATCCTTGACCGCCCCTGCGCGCCGTTGCCGCTGGAGGGCGTCGGGACGGGAAGCGTCCCGACAATCGACCAGCCTCCGGCGGGTCGAACAGGAAGCGGCTGACAAGGTAAGGAAAACGCATTACGTTGAGCATCGTTGATGCTGTTCAGGAGTGCGCCATGCCGATTGTCGAAGAGGTCTGCACCATTACGGCCAAGGGGCAGACAACGGTGCCCAGGGCTGTCCGCCAGGCACTGGGAGTGGGGTACGGCGGCCGCATCGCCTTCCGGGTGGAGGGAGATACCGTCAGCGTCCATGCCCTGCCAGAGGAGGATGCCTCCGACCCGGCCCTGGCGCCCTTCCTAGCCCTGCTGGAAGCCGACATGGCTCGTCGGCCGGTAGATGCCGTGCTGCCGCTCACGCCCGCCCTGGCGGCCCGTATGGAGGCGGTGGCGGGCAATCCGGGCGAGGTGGACCCTGACGCGCCGATCGAGGGAGAGGTGGCGCTGTAGGCGGTGCTGGAACGCCACGGCTGGACC
>CAXTRU010000132.1:4018-9117 GCA_964246665.1 uncultured Acidobacteriaceae bacterium | reverse complement strand
GTGTAGGGCGCGCCGCGTTTGTGGGATAGCCTCCGGGGTAAGCGCAGCGCGGTGTCTGAAAGTCGGTCAGATGAGCCTGCGAACAAGGCGGCGGGTAGTTTCCATGCTGGTGCCGTACACCAGGTGCGCCAGCCAATGGCTTACATGCGCGCCGGCAGGTTCTTCATCGGGCCACTTGGCGAAGCCGACGGCAGGGACGGACCAGAGGTCAGTGGCGGCCCAGAGCACGGTGCCAAACAACGCGCCACCCGCCAGGGTCGGCAGTGATGTGTACTCCGCCGCGAGGCCGTAGGCGACGCCCATCGCGGCGCCGAAGACGTAGTGAACCACGGTGCCGCCCTGCTCCTTCTCGTCACGGCTAAGGTGGCGCCCGCCCGGGGCGTGGCTGGCAAAGACGTCGGCGGCTTGCATGGTCACGGTTTCCGGTTCGGGCTCGCCATGCTGCTGACGTCGCGCGGCTTCGGCGATGTCGGCGTAGTGTTCGTCCTTCGACTTCAAAGACTCCTGGATCTGAAAACCGAAGCCCTGGATAAAACGAAGCATCAGCCAGGAGGCAGCAAGCCCGCTGACGGCTCCGGCGATCAGTCCAGCGGCAAAGTTTTTGCGTGGGTGCATCGGGGTTCCTCTTCTGGGATGGATGCTGTTCGCCGCGGTCGTGTTCTGCGGCGGGCGATGCGCGCGGAGCTTCCTCCGCGCTTAGGTCGGGCGAGTGATGAGTGGTGCTATTGCGGGTCCGATTGCGCGAAGAGGGTATCGGTCCGGGGTTCGTTGCGGGCGGCCAGCTTTTTGACGGCCTCTTGTCTCCACCAGGCGGCAAGTGCGGGCATGCCTGCAAGGCGCTCCGCAAACGCAGCATCGAAGTGCAGGTAGAGGCACCGATTGATCGCCGGGATGGATGCGGTGCCGTTGAGGCGATCGACTAACGACCACGCATCTCCCCGTTGCATGGTGCCGGGCTCGAGAACGCGCATGTACAGGCCGGTCCGGTTTTCTCGACGGGTAAGCTTGACCCAGTCCTTGCGGCGCACGTAGCGGGCCTGGGTGCCACAGGGCACGCGCGGTCCGCTGACTTGTGCAAGCACGCCCCCAAGACGCACGGTATCGCCGACAGAGATCTCGTCTTCTGTGATGCCGTTGACGGTAAGATTTTCGCCCACAGCGCCGGGCAGCAACTCGATGCCGTAGCGTTCGCGCCAGAAGGTGTAGTGGTCGGTGAGGTGAATGCAGAGCGCGGCGTCTGGACCGCCATGAAACTTCTGCGTTGCTTTGTCGCCGGCAAGGCCACGGAATGTCACTTCCACGATGCCGTCATTGCGCTGCTTATCGATGGACGAACGCCAGGGGCCGCGGTCATCCTGCAGCACCTTGGGTCCACCCACGAAGATGGCTTCGATGGATGGCGTTTGCGGGTCGGGCATGTGCGCCAGTGTACGCCTGTTCATCCGGGCAGATACCACGGCACATTGATCACGACTATGCGTCGATTGCCCTTCAGCAAAAGCAACGCTTTCAGCACGGTGGAGCGATGGTTGTGCAGCAGGTATTGGTACCAGCGCGTGGTGACCAGCTCCGGCACAATGACGGCGAGGCGCCGGTCGGGCAAGGTCTTCTCTTTCTCGAGGACGTAGTTGAGGATCGGGCTCGTGATGAAGCGAAACGGCGAGTCGAGCGCAACGATGTGTGGCTCCGGCAGGCCGGCCTGGCGGGTTGCGGCGGCGAGTTGCCGATCCCAACCATCGGCGCTGGCCTCGTCATGTTCCCCGGCACAGTCGATGTGCAGGATCTCGACATCGGGTGTCAGGGAGCAGGCAAACTGAACGGCGGTCTCGGAGGCGCGATTCCAGCGCGAGATAGGAAGAATGGCATAGGGCGGCTGCTCTTTGTCGAGATGAATTTCCTTGATCTGCGACTGTGCATCGACAAACGCGTAGTGGCGATGCACACCGCGCATCAGCAGAATCAGCAGCGGAATCATCAATACGGTGATCCATGCGCCTTCGGTGAACTTGGCGATGAGGACAACAAGCACAGTGCAGCCGGTTGCCAGCGCGCCGATGCCGTTGATACCCATCGAGAGCCTGGAGCCTTTGCCGGGGTTGCGTCGCCAATGATTGACCATGCCGGCCTGCGAGAGCGTGAAAGCCATGAAGGCGCCGATGGCAAACAGCGGGATGAGGCGGTCCGTCACACCGCCAAAGGCAACAAGGATGAGCGCCGACAGGATTGCAAGGACCACGATGCCTTCCGTGTAGACCAGTCGACGGCCGCGGATGGCGAAGAACTTGGGCAGGTAGCCATCTTCCGCAATGGCACGGCAAAGACGTGGGAAATCAGTGAAGGCGGTGTTGGCTGAAAGCGAAAGCAGAATCAGGATGCTGGCGATGGTGACGTAATAGAAAGCGCCTTTGCCGACCACCGCGGCAGTCAGCATGGAGAGCAGGCTCTGGTAATCCTTGGAGCCTGGGTCCGTGGCCTGGATGCCGTACACGAGCGTGAGGTGCGCGATGCCGTAGAGGAAGATCGCGAGCAGAACGACGATAACGGTGAGGGTGCGTCGCGCGGTGACGGTGTTGGGGTCTTTGAAGGCGACGACGCCGTTGGAAACAGCCTCAACGCCGGTGAGGGCCGTGCAGCCTGAAGCAAAGGCACGGATGAGCAGCCACGCACCGACCGCGGCCACGGTGTGCGGGCTTGGGTGTGGCGGCGCAACCACGGGTGTGGGGTGTCCGCCGCTGGTGACCGACTTAAAGAGACCCCAGCCCAACACACCCAGCAGGCACACGCAGAAGAGATACGTGGGCAGCATGAAAAGTATCCCGCTTTCCCGCACGCCGCGCAGGTTCACCAACGTGAGCAGCAGAAGTATGACGAGGCAGATCGCCAGCGTGTGCGGGCCGAGTTTGGGCACCGCGGAGACCAGGGCGCCGACGCCGGTGGAGATGCCGACACCGACATCGAGCAGGTAGTCAAGCATCAGCGCGGCAGCGGCCAACAGGCCAAGACCACGGCCGAGATTCTCGCTCGCCACGGTGTACGAGCCGCCGCCATTGGGATACGCGGGGATGGTCTGGCGATAGCTGAAGTACACGATCGCCAGCAGCGCAATGATGGTCAGGCTAAGCGGCAGTACGTAGGCTATGCCCGCGGCTGCGGCAGGAATCAGGATGGTCAGCGCGGCCTCTGGGCCATAGGCGGCGGAGCCGATGGCATCGAGCCCAAACGCAGGCACGCCGTCAGCGACACCGACGCGCTGCGCGGCATCTTCTTCCGAGGCCAGCGGTCGGCCCAGCAGGGTATCTAGAAAAGGCATGTCTGCGATGAGATGCGAGGAACTCTGGATGTTGCTGCCATGACGCGGCCGATGTTGCCTTTGCGCAGAGGCTAGGAGCGCTTGTGTGCGTTGCACAGAGCGAGCGCTGTGCCGCGTTGCGACAGTTTTGTTACGGCGCGTTACCAGAACGATGGCTGATGCGCACCAAAGGAATCTTCCCAGCGCATGATGCGCTGCATAGGATTGGCTTCACTCAACGCCTGCTTGCATTCCGCGTATGTGAAGGAGTTTCACCTCGATGCGTTCCTCTGTTGCTGTTGCCGTTCTTCTCGCGTTTGGGAGCCTGGCCGGTGTCGCCAAAGCCAATAGCCTAATCTCTAACCCGAACTTCACTTCCACCAACTCCACGTTTCCCGGCTACACCACGGGCACGTACAACCAGATCAGCGGCTGGACGGGCACCGGCAGCTACGGTGCCACAGGCTTCAACCTGGGCGGCTTCTGGAACAACGGGTCCTTGCCCACAGGCGACAACGCGGTAGGCTTCATTCAGATCAACGGCACCCTGAGCACGACCTTGACGGGCCTTACCAAGGGCGGGACCTATGAGCTGAGCTTCTTGGAGAACGCGCGCTCTGCCGACGGCGATGGCTGCTGCAATGCCGTGCCGCTGGTTTCGGCGTCGGTGGGTGGCATCTCGCTGCTTAGCGGCATGGCAGATCCTTCGGTGGGAGGAGCCAACGCGTTTCACAGCGTGACGGAGTTCTTCACCGCGACGGGAAGCAGCGAGGTCTTGACGCTGGCGGCTTCTACGGGCGGCGCCGATGGAACCGCCCTGTTCAGCAACGTGAATGTGAGCGCCGTGACCCCGGAGCCTTCCAGCGTGGCGTTGTTGGGCACGGGTTTACTCGGCGGCCTCGGCGCACTGCGCCGTCGACGTTCCGCATAACCGCGGGTTGCAGGGCAGAACAGGCATCAGCGAGCAGGTGCCTGTTCTGCAGCTTCGTGTACTGCATGGTATTGGCTGTTGCCGAACGCTACGCGCGGTGCAGAACGCCGTTCAGCAGCACAGTCAGACCATTCCATGCGATCTGTACGCCGATGCAGATGAGAATGAAGGCGATGATGCGCAGCACGCCGTGGATGGTTGTGGGCGCGACCGCTGCCTTGATCTTCGGTGCATACGCGTAGCACAGGTACACGAGTCCGCTGAGCAGAACAACGGCCAAAAACAGGCCGACATGGCCGAGAACATTGCCCGTCAGCCTGCCACCGGAGAAGCGCGCACTCAGGGTCAACATCACGACCAGCGTGCCCGGACCCGAGGTGACCGGGAAGGTGAACGGATAAAAGGCCTTCTGCTGCAGCGAGCGAAGGGTTTGCTCGGGATCGATGGTGTTGGCGCCTTGCTTGTCGCGTGTGGTGTTGTTGTCGGTGTCCTTCTCATTGAGCACGGACCACCCGATGGACGCGATGACAATGCCGCCGGATACCTGCACGATCGGCAGCGAGATACCGAAGAAGTTCAGGATCGCCGAGCCAAGCAGTTCGATGACGGCAAGAAAGGCGATGTTGTTGAGCGCGACCTTACGCGCCACAGTGCGAAAGGCGGCCGGCGGCGCTTCCCCGATCAGGCCCATCAACACCAGCGCGGAGCCGATGGGATTGATCAGCGGCAGCAACGCGGTGAAGGAGATGAGAAAGGCGTTCCAAAGCAGTAGGGGCACAGGTCTCCATGGGCAGGCATCGCGAGGTCTTCGCGATCGTCAGCACGCCTCACGCAATCATAGGAGAGCCGTGACTCGTGTGGCTCCCAAGCGCGCGAAGG
>CAXTRU010000132.1:0-4008 GCA_964246665.1 uncultured Acidobacteriaceae bacterium | reverse complement strand
CTCTACGGCAACGCCCAACAACACGGGCTGCGAAAATACATCAGCCGTGGACGTTGAGCAGCAGCATCGCGGTCCTGGGCGGAACGGCGTTGGCTTCGGTGTTGGCCTGCGGCTCGCTGAGGTTGACGTCGCGGCTGTCGAGGCTAGGCGCGGTGAGCACCAGCGCGGGGCTGAAGCCGGCGAGATTCAGCGCCACGGCGTGCTCGGGGTCCTTGTTGATGATGGCGACCTGGATTTGTCCAGTCGGCAGCTTGGCAGCGTAGGCCGTGGCGTTGGCTGCGCCGGGGTCGAAGTCGAGTGGGATCATCGTGGCGCCGGCAAAGCGGCCAGCGAACTGCAAGCCGCGGAAGTCAGGCTCAGGGACATAGGTGCCGTTCATGTCGGCGATCTCGGTGTAGAACGGCCGCGGATGGGGCGCTTCGCCGGGCTTCAGCAGCGCTTCGCCGGGCATGCGGCTGCCCAACGAGTTGCCGACAGCTTTGCCGCCGCCACCATGCAGGTTAATACCGGCATAGCCAAACGCCGCGAGCGAAAGCGCGTAGTCAGCGGCCCAGAGCGCGGCAGCCAGCACGTCCGACACGTTGGGCTTGCCGCCCTGGTAGCAGGTGTTGCCTTCGCTCATGCGGTACACGCAGGAGAGCTTTTCGGCGGCTTCACGTGTGGTCGCGGCCACCTTGGCGACCTTGGGATCGATCTTCAGGATCCCGGGGATGCTGACGGCCGGATTGGTCGGCGGGCCGCCGAAGTAGTAGTGATGCGTGACGGCCGCAATATTCGGGCGGCTTATCTGCCCGGCTGCCGTGCCGGTACCCGAGGGCGGCATACCGCTCAACCTTTCCGCGATGCGGGAGCTCCACGTGGGGTCACCGGCGGTGTCAGGCAGGCCGAAGCGCGCCTGCGGCACGCGTGCGCGGATGCCCTGCGCCATCGCGAGCCAGTCATCGAGATAGCGATCGACGTTCCAGGTCTTCTTGTCACGGAAGCGCTGAAAAAACAGGTCGGGCTCGTTGCCGAGTTGGAAGTACTCGAGCTTGGCGCCCAGGGTCGCGAACACGAAGGCCGCTTCCTCCGCGCCGCGCTCGGGCGTGCTGGTGCCCAGGTTGATGCCGTACAGGCAGGTCCAGCCGGTGGCGTCGAGGAACGCACGCAGGTTCTTCACGGCCTCCGGCGTAACCGGGTACGCGAGTTGCTGAAACGGCTTGGTGCCGGGTTCGACGGAGATGACGACGTTGGGCGGCAGCGGGGGCTGCGTACTGCTCGCCGTCGGCTTCCACCAGCCCACGTCAGAGGTGTTGCCACCCAAGCGCAGAACGCCGTTCGGGGTGAGCTCGCGGAAACGGGCGATGAGGCCGGTGTTGGCGGCCGAGAAGAAGCTGGGATCGGAAAGCTGCTCGATCTCGTAGCTAAGGCCGATGAAGCTGGCGGGCACCTGCGGCCCGTTGCGTTCGACGTGCAGCTTCAGCGGAGCCGCATTGGCGGCAGCCTGGGCGAGCGCACGCAACGAAGGCGACGTAAGGGTTGCGGCAGCGGCGGAGGTCTGGAGGAAGCGGCGGCGATCGAGCAAGCTCATGGGTGTTCAGGGTATGCCGGATGGGGCCACGCTGTCATGTGCGGCGCGAGCTTATAGCTGAGCGTCCTCTCCCGTTCGCGCGTGCGGTGAGCTCGCTCTGGAAGGACGGGCGCATTCCTGTCGCTGCGAACCAAGCGCAGGAGACCCATGTGACGAGCAGATGCGAGTGAAGGGCGAGGCTTCGCTGCTAGAGCAGCGTCGGAACAACGGCCGTTGCGGGGCCGAGCAGGATCTCGTCGAAGCTGTCCGCATTGAGTGGCGCTTCCGGGCCGACGTACACCGTCCGCAGGCCACGCTGGTGCGCAATCTGCACAAACGCCGCGGCGGGGTAGACCGCGCCGGAGGTGCCGATAACGATCAGCACTGTGGCCTGCTCAAGCTGCGCGAAGATGCCGTCGAGATCGAGCGGCACCTCGCCGAACCAGACGATGTGCGGACGTACGGGCGCCCCACAGCTCGCGCAGCTGGGCAGGTTGGCTGGGTCAAGATAGACGGTATCGTCGGCGAACGGCTGATCGCAGCACACGCAGCGCGACCGCGACAGCGTGCCGTGCATGTGGTGGACGCGTCGTGAGCCGGCGCGCTCATGGAGGTCGTCCACGTTTTGGGTGACGAGGTAGAAGCGATCGCCAAGGCGCTGCTCCAGGGCGGCCAGGGCGTGGTGTGCGGCGTTGGGCTCCGCTGCTTGGGCGTCCCGCCGGCGCAGGGAGTAGAACTCCCACACCAGCGCCGGGTCGGCAATCCAGGCCTCCGGCGTGGCGACTTCTTCCACGCGGTACCCACTCCAAAGGCCGCCGGAGCCGCGAAACGTGGCCAGCCCACTTTCCACCGAGATACCGGCACCGGTGAGCACGAACAGGCGGTCCTGGGCCGAAAAGCGCATACCTTTGCAGTATGCGCCCTCCGGCCCGGTGTGGTGTGTGTCCCCCTTGCGGGCTTGCATGGCTGATGAAAGCTGTTCAAACAGGCAAAGAGGATCGACAGCGCACGCGGCGCGCCGCAGGCTGGAGCAAACCTCGCCTTAGTTGGCTCCGTCGCTCTGGGCGAAGGCGAGCGTGTAGGAACCCACGCGCTTGCCCTGGGCCATGCCGACCGTGATGTCCGAGCGGTAGTGGATACCCGCGTACAGCCGTGACATGGCCGCTTCCTGCATTTGCTGATCGAAGTAGCTTGCCCCGTCCGGGAACAACGAGCCGAGCACGGTGGCGCCGGCGGCGGAAAACACAGAATGGCCGGAAACGTAGGAGGGGAAGTTGGGCAGGGCGATCTGCGTTTTGATGCTTGGGTCCAGCTGGGATGGGCGCGGATTGAAGTAGAAGTACTTCGTATCCCAACAGGCGATCGCGGCATCGTGGAGCGCCATGTTCAGGAGCGCAAAGGTCCTGGCGGCGCGAACCTCGCTCTGGCCCGCTTTGACGATGTAGGGCACCGCGATGGTGTCCCAGTGCCCCGGCGGCGTGGGCGTGCTGGCGCCGTCACCCCATTTGGTAACTGTGGCGAGTTGATCGGCCGTGATGTGGTTCACTGCATCCTTCACCTCGGCCAGCTCTGTTTGCATCTGCGCGGAGGAGGTGGAGGGGGGCGGACCGGGGCGCTCCGCAACGATGTTGGCGGGCGTCATCGCCCACCCTTTCACCTGGCCGAAGACAGGCAACATAGGAGGCCGCGGTGGCCCGTCCTGGCTCTTCCAGGGCACTTCGCCACGGGCTGTGGCAGCGTCTGCCAGCGACTGCCAAATCTGCGCGTTGCCGCCGGCTGCCTTCATGCCGTCAGAGCCCGCTCGGCTTGCAAACACTGCCGCGACCGCCTTGCCGAGCGCCAGACCCGCATCCAGGTCGCTTTGGGAGGCCCGACCCGCGAGCCGCGCGGCCTGCATCTGTGCCGCAGCCTGGGCATCGATGTCGGTGGCGGAGGTCGGAAACATGAGCTTCAGCAGCACAGAGTTCACCCCGGCCTCCACCGCGTCTTCCGAAGGGTAAGAGGGCAGATGGCTGGAGGGCATCAGGGACTGCACGCTGCTGTCGAAGTCCGCCGGAGAGGCACGTTTGTACTGGTACTTGTAATACCAGGCGGCCTTGAGCGCCTCAAACTGCGCTACGGAAACGTAGCTGTAGGCCCGGGCGGCGTACGGCGGATTGCTGAACGGGTATTGCGGGTCCGCAAAAGGGTTGGCGGCGCTGGGGACCGAGTAGGTGCCGTCGGGGTTGGGTGGAGGAGCCAAGTCCGACTTGGCCGCAAGGCCCCGCATGATCTCGTTCCAGCGCAAAACACCACCACTGCTCCAGTAGGTGATGGCGGCACGTTGTGTGTCGGTGAGCGAAGCCTGATCGGCCTTGATCTGGTCCAGCTCCGCCGCATAGGCGCCGGAGTTGGCCGGGGCGGGCGTGGGCACAGGGATCTGCGTGGGGCCGGAAAGCACGATCATCTTCCAGTTGCCC
>CAXTRU010000131.1:0-9127 GCA_964246665.1 uncultured Acidobacteriaceae bacterium | reverse complement strand
ATGAGAAGGCGTCCGGTGTAACGGCGATTGGCACCGAACTCCCACGCGATGTCATGCCCTTCACGCGCCAACTTGGACCACTTTGAGGTCTTGTGCGCATTCTGTTCCAGCCAGAACGTGCCATCCTCCGTGACGAACGAACGCAGCTGATCGTGCCCGGTGCGACCGGTCCAGCTGTTCATGTCCTTGAGCGTGGCTGGCATAGCCCTATGGTAGCCGGAACAGCGCCTCATCCAGGTCCAGATCGGCCCGTTCGCGGTGGTACACTGAAGGGCAACACAGCCGTGCTCTGGCGCGTCCAGCTTTGGCCGCGTGCAGCTTTCCGTCACGACCTGTGAACTCAAGTCCGCTCCTGGGCGGCTTCAAGGCTTCTGACCGCGACATGCTTGTCACTCTTCTCGTCATTCTTCACGTTGCCGTGTGCCTCTTTCTGATTGGTGTGGTGCTGATCCAGCAGGGCAAGTCGGCCGACCTTGCCGGCGCCTTCGGCGGTGCCGGTTCGCAGACGGCATTTGGTCCGCGCGGTGCTTCCAACCTGCTGACCCGTCTGACCACCTGGTCGGCGATCATCTTCATGTTTACCTCCATCGGGCTTACCGTGGCCCTGGCCCGTTCCAGCGGCAGCAAGTCGGTGCTCTCCGGCACGGCGACGCACAGTTCAAGCCCCGCGAAAAAGTAAGAGCATCCACCCCAGCAAGCGCAGGCCTTGGCCTGCGCTTTTCCATGCGCCAGTTCCTGGAGCTTGTTGTGTTTCGAGAAACCTTTCCGGTTGGTCTGCTTGGTTGCAATTGCACTGTGCTTGGCGATGAGACCACGCACGAAGCGATTGTCCTCGATCCCGGCGCGGATGTCGCACACATCCTTGGCGTGCTCGCGGCCAACAACTTCACCGTGCGCCAGATCGTGGTCACCCATGCGCACATCGACCACATCGCCGGCGCGCTGGCGCTGAAGCAGGCCACAGGCGCGCCCGTCGTGTACAACCAGGCAGACCTGCCGCTGGTGGCGTTGATGCCGCAGCAGGCCACGTGGCTCAACGTTGCGACTCCGGAGGTGCGGCCGCCCGACCACTCCCCGGCGAACGACGAGGTGCTGACGGTCGGAACGCTTCACCCGCAGATCCTGCACACGCCCGGGCACACGGAAGGCAGTCTCTCGGTGTATCTACCGGAGCAGAAATTGCTGCTTGCGGGCGATACCCTGTTCGCGGGCTCGGTGGGTCGCACGGACCTGCCTGGCGGCAACACCGGCAAGCTGCTCGCCAGCATCCGTGAACGGCTGCTGCCCCTGCCGGACGACACGACCGTGGTTCCCGGTCATGGCCCCGAGACGACCATTGGCGTCGAACGGCGAACCAATCCGTTCCTGATCTAGGCGCAGCGCCTGGGTTGCGGTTAGAGCGGCAACTGTTCGAGGCCGCGTCGCCAGATATCTGGCTCGGTGAGCAGGCTCACCACGCACCGGCCTTCCGGCAATCCGTAGAACACCCCCGGCTGGACCAGCACGCCCCGGCGCATGGCGGCAAGCGCAAACTCCTCACCGTCAACATGCCGCGGCACACGCAGCACCGCGGTCCATCCACCTTCCAGATGCAGCCGGTCGCCGAGGCTGCCGGCAAGCCGCTGATCCAACGCAGCCAAATTCATCTGCATGCGTTCACGGATGTTCTGCTGTACCGCATCGCGCGCGGCCAGCCAGGAAGGCAGCGCACACTGCACCGGTGCGTTCATGGAGAGGAACGTGTCGGCGACGATCTCGAGCCGTCGCATCGCTTCGCTGACCAGGTCGCTCGGCCCGGTTGCGGCGATCCACGAAGCCTTCATCTGAGGCAGCGCGCATACCTTGCTGATACCGCTCAACACGAAGCTCAGGCACTTCGTACCCGTGGCGAAGGTGTTGGTGCATCGCTCAGCGTCGAGCGCGTAGTCGAGAAACACTTCGTCCACAAGTAGTGCTAGCCCGTTCTCCGCACAGAACACTTCTAGTGCCTGGCGGTCGTCTTCGCGGACGTAGTTCCCTGTCGGATTGTTTGGGTGCACCGTTACTACGGCGCGAGTCTTGTCGTTCACCAAGGCTTGAAGGCTGGCGAAATCGATGCTCCAGCCGGCGTCGGGTCCTGGCTCGTAGAACAGCGGATACTCGCGCACTACTACGTCGTCGAGCTTCGCCAGCAGATCGAACAGCGGATAGCTTGGCCGTGCGATCAGCACCTCATCGCCGGGATCACACAGCAGCCGGAACAGGAAGCTGTAGGCCTCACTGGTGCTGGTCGTCATGCAGATCCTGCCCGGATCCACGACCGCCCCATGATCCCGGTAGTACGCGGCGACTGCCTCGCGCGCCACGGCCATGCCGAGTGGGTCCGGTGAGTATCGCAGCGCGCCAGGGTCGCCCAGAGGCGCAAGCACGCTGGCCGAAGCCGGTCCCAGGCCGCACGCGGTTGGGTTGGAGACCGTCAGGTCCAGCACCTCGCGGCCGCTGGTACGCAGCACTTCGGCCGCCTCCGCCCAGGCATTTACCCCTGGCTCCCAGGCGGTCCGTTCGGAAAACCTCATCCGCTCAGCATAGCTGTCCGGCCTGCCTGCTTTTTTGACACCGCCGCCGCCCTTTGCTCCCATAGAGCCAAGATGCCCTCCAACCCGCAAGCCCCTACGGTCGAAGCCGTGCTCTTCGACTACGGCCTCGTCCTTTCCGGTCCGCCCGACCCCGCCGCCTGGGCGGAGATGCAGCAAATCCTTGACGCCACCGACCCGGCCTTCCACGACGCGTACTGGCGCTATCGGCACGACTACGACCGCGGCGTGCTGAACGGGCAAACGTATTGGCACCATGTCGCCGAGGACCTTGGCCGGCAGCTTGCCCCCGAGGAGTCGAGCGAGCTGATCGACGCGGACACGACCCTGTGGACGCAGCCAAACCAGCCCATGATCGACTGGGCCGCGCGCCTGCAAGCGGCCGGCGTACGGACCGGCATTCTTTCCAATCTGGGCGACGCCATGGAGACCGGCATCCTGAGCCGTTGCTCCTGGCTGCACGATTTCGCCCATCACACGTTCTCGCATCGGCTGCTGACCGCCAAGCCCGACCCGGCGATCTACGCGCACGCCGCCCAGGGTCTTGGGGTGGACGCTTCCCACGTATTGTTTCTGGACGACCGCGAGGAAAACATTCGCGCCGCACACGCGTCCGGCATGCAGGCGATTCAGTACCTCGATCACGACGCGTTTCTTCGTGACATGGAGCAGGCCGGGCTTAGCGACCTTCTGGAACCTGCTACCAAGGTGTAAGCGACTTCCCGGCCGCGCTTCTGTATCGTCCGAAAGCAGACACACTCTGCCACTTCGTCGATGGCTGCCCGCCGGCCCTCGTGCACTCCGTCCCTCGCTGACCCGGTCAGGCTGCGCCTAGAGCTCCACGGCAGCCCCCCATTGCTGATGTGCTGTCTCCGCGCCCTGCTTTGCGCACTGTTGCTGCTTCCGCTCGTCGGCTCCGGCTCAGCCCAGCAGACCGCGCCGACGACGCCCGCCGTGCGTCTCCAGGGACTGCGCTCCAGCAACAACCACGGTAGCTTCAAATCCGCGGCGTACTTGCCAGACGGCAACCTTGTGCTGTTGTTCGACGGAGGCGATGGCGTTCTCCTGCTGAAGACGGACCCGAGTGCTTCCACGGTGCTCACGCAGACGCAGGCCGGTGCAGCGGGCGATGCGGGCGCGTTTTTGGCTGTCGACTCAGCTGGCGACGTGTATGTCGCGGGCATCTCTTCCAGTGGTCAACTTGCTGGCACTGCGGGAGCTGCCTTTCCTGCGCCCGCTGACAGCACGTTGAACTCGTTCGTTGCGCGTTTCGATAGCAACTTGAACCTCGTCTTCCTGAGCTTTCTGGGCGCGGGCAGGACAGAGGTGACGGCCCTTGCGGTGACGAGTGATGCCGTGTTCGTTGCCGGGTCCAACTACAACGGTGCGCTGCCCACCACATCCAACGCGCTGCAGCGCACTGCCCCCAACAGCGGCTTTGGCAGCGGCAACGGCTTCGTCCAGTCGTTCACAACCAGCGGCTCGGCATTGCATTACAGCACCTATCTGAACGGCGTGGACGGTGGCACCGTGCCGGCGGCAATCGTTGCGACCGCGGATGACAAGCTCTACGTGGCTGGTGAAACCTCGGCCGCTAGCTTCCCCGTCAGCAATGCTCTGCAGCCTACAAGCTTTGGTCCTGTGTCGGGCTTCCTTTCCGAGCTAAGCGCGGATGGATCGAGCCTTGTCTTCTCAACCTTCATCGCCGGAGATGGGCTGTCCAGCCTTGCACTCGACGCGGCCAGCAAGACCTTGGTCGCTACCGGGAATCTTGCGCTGAACCAATTCCCCGTTGCGCACAGCCAGGCTGCGATGGCCAATGTGCCGTACCAGAGCTTTCTGCGGCTTTCGGCGGACGGACAGACGCTGGTGGACTCCGTCGTGCTGGAGCCGGGAAGCCAGAGCTTCGTCACACCCGGCCCAGACGGTACGGCCTGGGTCAGCGGATCGCTGTTCGTGGCTGTTTCGGCTGAGGCCATGAATCATGGCCCGGGCGATAGCTATCTGCTGCACCTTTCTGCAACCGACACCATCGATCAGTTCCTCCGCATCGGCGGTACGGCAACGAACAATCCGGCTTACGCGGGGCTTGTCTCCGCTGTAGGTTCGGCCGCTGTTCGCGCGGACGGAACAGCGCTAATCTTGCCGGGCACCATCGCCGCTCACACGGACCCATCACTGCGCGCCGGTCAGGGCTTCGATCTCGGCCTCAACGCTGGCTCCAGCGCCGTTCTGCCCAACACGGTGCTGGACCTGCTGCCTGCCACCTGCGCCGAGGGTGCAGGCTGCAGCGGCACCGGCGGGCTCATCACGCAAGTTGCCATCGGCGTGACGCAACCAAACCTCACGCTTTCTGTCGGCGATCCGCCAAACCTTACGCTGCACAACCTAAGCTCCATCGGTGTCACCGACCTCGCCCTGAACAGCAGCGGGCTGGCCACTGCCACGAGCTGCACGAGCTCTCTTGCTCCTTTCGCCCAGTGCACCGTCGACCTGGCGCCTGCTGTGCCCATTGCACTCACGGCCACGTCGTCGAACGCGCCCACGTTCAGCACCACGGTTCCTGCATCGTCGACGCTCCCTCAGCCACTGGCATTGGACACCAGCGAGCTTGACTTCGGGGTGGTGACGGCGTCGGGGTCGCCTGTGGTGCGCACGATCACAGTCTCGAACCTGTCGGCTACGCCCCAAACCTTCGTTTCGATGGCGGACGGTGTCGCCTCCACGGCTCCATACACCTTGAGCGAAACGACAAGCACCTGCGCGGGCCCTACCGGAGCTCATATTGTGGCGGCGAACGCCTCGTGCGCCGTAACGGTCAGCTTGACGGCGTCTTCGCAGGAGATGAATGACGGCCCGGTATCCGCGAGCTGGAAGCTGGGCGACCGTGATGTGCTGGTCACGGCCGTTACGCAGGCAACAGCGCTTTCTGCTTCTGCTACGGAGATCGACTTCGGCCCACAGTCGCCGGGAAGTGCGCTGCATCAGCCGCGGTTCCTGTACCTGTCCAACAACGGCACCGTTGCCGTCCCGCACGCGCCACTCAGCTTGCCCTCGACGTCGCCTTTTTCGCTGCTGGACGGCTGCCCCGCCAGCCTTGCGCCTGCCAGTGTGTGCCAGATCACGCTGACGTACAACCAGGCAACAACACCCTCGTTCGACAGCACCACGCTAGCGCTCGATGGTGGCCTATCCGTTCTGCTTACGGGAGAAAACCTACCCACCAGCCTGCTCACCGGTGCGGCTTCTGCGAATCCACTGGCAGTCTCGCCAACGTCAATCACCTTCGCTTCATCTGTTCCTGTCGCGCAGCCTTCCACCGAGGTCCAAACGGTCCAGGTGACGAACCCGACGGCCGCCACAGTTCCCTTCAGCGCCATGGTTCTGGGTGACTTCGCTCTGCAAAGCACATGCGGTGCCTCGCTCGCGCCCCAGGCGGTTTGCTCTCTCAATCTCACCTTTACGCCGACGCAGCCGGGCGCGCGGGCCGGCGTTCTGCTCCTTACAGCCCAGCCAGGGTCGCAAGCCATCACGGTTGCGCTGCAGGGCACGGCGATCCCCATCCTCCCGGCCAACAACGGAACGCTCTATCTCGGCGAGACCGTCGCCCAGGAGCCAACGACTTCGTGGCTGCACCTTCAAGGATCGTTCCCGAAGCTGACGGCAACTGCGACTGGGCAGGACTTTGCTGTCGCTCTTCTCGCAGATGACGGCAACGGCCATGGCACGCTTCCGTCCTCAGCGTTTGCCCCGACGGCCACGGCGCAGTGCACCGGCTGTTGGCTGGCGGTGCAGTTTCTATCGCCCACTGCAGGTACGTACAGCGGCACATTACAACTCTCTTCAGCGGACGCGGCGCATCCGTACCAGCTCGCATTGCAGGCTGTGGCTGACGCGAGTCAAGGCCTTGTAGTCACGCCGGCCGAGCAGACCTTTCCTGTCACAGCCGTCGGCTCATCGTCGGTTCCGCTCACCTTTGTGCTCACCAACCTGCTTGCAGCGGCTGCGCCCGTGACCGTGCAAGGGATCAGCGCGGCGGGCGACTTCGCCATCCTGCACACAGCGGCGGCAACAGACTGCAGCACGACCCTGCAGCCAAACGCCTCATGCAGCATCGAGGTTCAGTTCACGCCAACAGCAATGGGCGTTCGCAGCGGAACGCTTACCGTGTCCACCGACGGCGGTACAACGACCGTAAACCTGGTTGGGACCGCCACCTCTGCAACCATCTCCGCAGCTTCGACGACGACGGCGACGCAGCCGGGTATTTCCGTTTTCCCTGCACAAGTTGACTTTGGTGCGCAGGCCATCGGAACGAACACCGCTGTCCGGCAGTTCGCCATCACGAACGCCTCGGCATCGACGCAAAATCTCACGTTAGCCGCGTCCAGAAACTTTCCACTCGCGCAACCGTTCCCCTGCACGGTGCTTCCCGCAGGCAGCACGTGCACCGTTGCGGTCGCCTTCGTCCCACAGCAGGCTGGCCCCCTTACCGGCAGCCTCACGATCACTGCAACGCCCTCTGATGGATCGTCCGGCACTCAGACGGTGCTGTATCTGCGCGGGTATGGGACAGCAAGCGGATCGCTCAGCGTCTCGGCTGGAAGCGACCCGACTGCGCCGATCAGCTTTGGCAACATCGCCTCGGGCAGTTCGGCGACGCAGGTGTTGACCGTCACCAACACCGGATCGACGCCGCACAGCGTGCTCCGCCTTTCGTCGACGGCTCCGTTCCACGCGAGCACTGACTGCCTGCAGCCACTTGCGCCCAACGCAACGTGCGAGGTGACGGTCAGCTACGTCGCCTCAAACCTGCTGCCCAGCTCTGCGAGCCAGGCGCCGCGCACCGATGTAGGCACGTTGCTTTTGGAGACTGACGCGGATGGCAGCCCCACAACGGTGTACCTCACCGCAACCGCTCTCGCGTCCAGCACCGCGGGCGACGCGACCGCGACGTCGCTCCCCACGTACACGCTTTCGCAAAGCGCGCTGACCTTTGCGCCGACACAGTCCGGCACACCGGCCTTGGCACAAAACATCGTCGTGACCAACACCGGAACAGTGCCGGTCACCTTCGGTGCGCTGCTCGCCACGCCAGACACGCAGGCCAGCAGCACCTGCGCCAGCCTGCAGCCCGGAGCGACCTGCACGGTCAGCGCCGCCTACCAACCGGCGAACGCGTCCACCACGGCCAGTGCCGCCGTTCTGGGCATCCAGTCCAACGCGGGCACGGCGCTCGACTCCATCACGCTGCGCAGCGTTCCGCCCCCGGCGGTGCTCCAGCTCTCGTCACGTACCCTCGACTTCGGCGGCATCGTGCTGGGTGACAGCACCACGTTGACGGCTACCCTGGCAAATCCTTCCACGTCACCCCTCATCATGGGTTCGCTGCAAAGCGCGGGTGACTTCAGCATTAATGGCTCAGCCTGCCCGGCCGCCGGAATGGCCTTCGTTCCCGGACAAAGCTGCACACTCACCATCGTCTTCACGCCCACGGCTCCGGGCACGCGCACAGGGACAGTGACCTTTACGCCTGCCGACGGCTCCAACCCGCAGGTGCTGCAGCTTAGCGGGACCGCGCTGGCCGGGCACCTTGTCGTTCAGCCAGCAAGGCGCGACTTCGGCAGTGTGGCCCTGACGCTTTCGTCCGTCCAGACGCTTACACTCGTCAACAGCGGATCTGCCCTCCTGAACGGCATCTCCGCAACGCTGAACGGAGCAAACGCCGCTGACTTCGCCGTGCTCTCAGGTTGTTCCGGATCGCTCGCCGTTGGCGTAAGCTGCACCGTGCAGATCGCTTTCACGCCTGCGGTCCTGGGCTCACGCACTGCGATGCTGACCATCGCCAGCACCGACCCGTCGGGTCCCACGCTGGTTCCGCTAAGCGGTGTCGGCGCTGCCCCGCCCGGATTCACCCTCAGCATCAACGGCGGAGCCACCGGCTCGGCCAACATCAACAGCGGCCAGTCTGCGACGTTTCCGCTAACGCTTACGCCCCAAGGCGGCTTCACGGGCGTGGTGAGCCTACAGTGTATTGCTATTGCGCCGGCACCCAACGCCGGTTGCACCCTGGCGAACGCACAACTTGCGCTGGGCGGGTCGGCGATTAGCTCGTCGGCTTGCGTTTCTACTTTGAGTGGTGTTGCCGGCGCGTTCCTGGCACCGTTGAGCATGCTGGCACTGCTGCCATTCCAACGCTCCAATCGGAAGCCGAGGGCCAAGCTTGTACGCTGGATCACGGCAGGCCTCCTTGGCGCAGCGCTGCTTGGGGCCAACGGTTGCGGCGGCGGCCCCGGCAGTACAGGCAATCCCTACACGCCGCCGGGCAGCTACCAGTACCTGGTGACCGCGACATCGGCAGCAAGTCCGTCTCTCTCATCCACGGTGACGCTGTCGGTCACGGTGCACTAGGGCGCGCTCCGCCCGCCTAGGAATGTGTGGCAGCGCTTCGCAGTGGCACCCGCTCCACAATCTCAATGCCGAATCCTTGCAATGCCGGCACGTGGGTCGGGTGGTTCGTCAGCAGACGAATGCGCTGGATGCCGAGATCGGAC
>CAXTRU010000130.1:0-9155 GCA_964246665.1 uncultured Acidobacteriaceae bacterium | reverse complement strand
GGACGATGAGCCACGATGCGGAGCTGGACGAGCTGAGGGCAGGGGTGAGCTGCGCGGTGCTGCTGGAGCGGCACCCGCCGCCCTGGCAGCTCGACAAGAAGGAGAGCACCAGGCGCTGCCTGAAGTACCGGCGCGGCGAGGGTGAGATCATCCTCGTGACGCACGAGGGCCGGGGCTGGTGGGATCCTGGCAGCACGGCCAAGGGCGACGTGTTCTCGCTGGTGCAGCACCTCGAGCCCGGCCTGAACCTGGGGCAGGTGCGCAAGGTGCTGCGCCCGCTGGCGGGGCTGAGCCCGAGCTTTCCGGAGCACCTCCGGAAGACGGGGCGCGAGAAGCCGGTGGTGCCGTTCGCGGTCCGCTGGGCGCGCCGCCGGGTGCCGAACCGGGGCTCTTCCGCCTGGCGCTACCTGACCGAGCAGCGTCGCCTGCCCGAGCCGGTGGTGATCGCGGCGGTCCGGGCCGGTGTGCTGCGGGAGGGGCCGTATGCGAGCGCCTGGTTCGCGCACCACGACCACGACGGCCAGCTGACCGGGTTCGAGATGCGCGGGCCGGACTACCGCGGTTTCAGCACGGGCGGGGATAGAACGGGCTGTCGTTGGCGAGCCTCTATCAACTACTTAGCCCCGAAACGAGCTGTCTGCATACGTTGAGATATACAAAATTACCAGTCAGACGGTGTTCAACAAGGTTGGATCACTTAAACTGACAGCATGCCGAAACCCCGACATCCGCCAGAACCGAGACGCAACTCGCGGCAGGACGATCTTTGCGAAGCGAAATTATATCGGTTGATCCCGAAGCTGTCACCGGAGGCCCGCCAAGCACTCCTGATGGTGGCGATGGTGCTAGCGATGGAAGCTCGTCGCAAACATATTCCATCTAAAGAACGTATTGGAAGCTGATGCGTGGAAGGCGCTTCGGTCTTCACCGAGGCGGCGTGGATGACCGACATCTTAATCTTGATACTGGCAAATTGGCAGTGACCCGTTACGTTATAAAAACGGTAAGATTGCCTGAGCCGATCGCCGAGAGGGTTTCCCGATGCTCCGACTTGGCGCCGCGATTGCTTTATGTGTCGCGGCGCCCTTGTCGTCGTCCTTGGCCTTCCACAAGACCTATGCGCCGGTCACCTCCACCATCACCTATCCAGGTGACCGCAAGATCTGGGTCAACACCTGGACGGGCGTCTATCACCTTGAAGGCGAGCGCTGGTACAGGCGGACGAAGCAGGGACAGTTCGAGTGTGAAAATGACCTGCCCCCGTAGAAGTAGGCCACCGGATATGAGAGGTCCGGAGGCACTACGGAGGGCGACGAGATGGGACGCAAGCATCACAGGCCGGAAGAGATAGTTGGCAAGCTGCGGCAGGTTGAGGTTCTGACGGCACAAGGCAAGCCGGTGATCGAGGCGGTTCGGGCGATCGGGGTGACGGAGGCGACCTACTACCGCTGGCGCGCCGAGTATAGCGGCCTGAAGCTGGACCAGGTGAAGCGGCTGAAGCTGCTGGAGCAGGAGAATGGCCGCCTGCGCCGGGTGGTGGCGGATCTGACACTCGAGAAGGTGGTGCTCAAGGAAGCTGCGTTGGGAAACTACTGAGCGCTGCTCGTCGCCGGGCGTGTGTATAGCACGTGACGGCACGGCTGGACGTGTCGGAGCGCTTTGCCTGCCGGGTGCTGGGCCAGCATCGCTCGACGCAGCGCAATGTATCGAAGACGGCCGACGACGAGGCAGCGCTGACGGCGGCGATCATCGACCTGGCCCGGCAGTTCGGGCGCTACGGCTACCGGCGGATCACGGCGCTGCTGCGCGTCGAGGGGTGGCACACCAACCACAAGCGCGTAGAGCGGATCTGGCGTGCCGAAGGGCTGAAGGTGCCGCAGCGGCAGCCGAAGCGCGGGCGCCTGTGGCTGAACGACGGCTCCTGCGTGCGGCTGCGGCCTGACCGGCCGAACCACGTGTGGGCGTATGACTTCGTGGAGGACCGGACCCGAGACGGCCGCAAGTTCCGCACCCTGAACGTGGTGGACGAGTTCACTCGCGAGGCTTTGGCAGTCCGGGTGGCGCGCCAGCTGAAGGCGACGGATGTCATCGACGTGCTGGCGGACCTGTTCATCACCCGTGGCACGCCGGTGCACATCCGGTCGGACAACGGGCCGGAGTTCGCGGCGATCGCGGTGAAGGGCTGGATCACGGGCGTGGGCGCCAAGACCGCCTACATCGAGCCCGTCAGTCCTTGGGAGAACGGCTACGTGGAAAGCTTCAACGGCAAGTTCCGCGACGAGCTGCTGTCGTGCGAGATCTTCAACACGCTGGCCGAAGCAAAGGCGCTGATCGAGCAATGGCGCGTGCACTACAACACCGCGCGCCCGCATTCGTCCCTGGGCTACCGCCCACCAGCACCGGAAGTGGTCGTGCGGATGATGCTCCAGCCAGCCGCTGATCCTGGACCAACCGGCTCAGCTCAACACCGAACCCCGATGTTCCACTGACATTTGCCTCGGACCACTCGATGGGGCTGGTCAGGCGCGACACCGGAGGGGATGGCGGATCATCCCGAGGTGGTGCGTCGCAAGGTCCGGTCGGTCTGGCCGCCGGACAAGCCGTTCCCGCTGACGCCGCTCGAGGCCTGGTACGTGATGCGCGGCTGGGATGTGGCGCCGGCTGCTGGTGTCACGATGCAGCAGATCCTCGAGGAGCTTCCCGGTAAGCTGGAAGGCGGCAACGGCTGGGTTCAACTCTGGGAACCATAGCCGCTGCTCTTTTCTAACGCTGGCAACCGGCCCAACCTGGCAATGAAGAGCGCTGGAAGGGCCAACCTGCGATTTCGGCCTTCGCAGCGGGGAGAGACGAGCTTATACTGACCAGGCTGGTCAGAACAGGTGCTGCCTTGCCAAGATCGAATCAACCCGCTCCTCGCTCATCTCATGGTCAAGCGAGCCCGTGGAAGCTCGAGGACGCCAAGGCCCGCTTCAGCGAGGTCGTACGTCTAGCGCGTGAGGCAGGACCGCAACATGTGACCGTGCATGGACGGGAGGCCGTGGTCGTACTCTCGGCGCTTGACTATGCCCGGCTCGCACCGGTGGCCACCAGCCCATCCCTTGCGGCCCTTTTTGGTGAAGGGCCGTTCGCACGGCTCGACGGCTTCGAGCACCATCTTGTGCGTGAACGGGTACCGGTCCGGGATGCGCCTAAGTTCTGATGGGCGTCGCGCCACGCGGCTGGCTGCTCGACACGAACGTCGTCTCCGAGCTCCGCAAGGGCAGGAAGACCGACCCTGCCGTCCGCACCTGGGCCGAGGCGATGCCGCCGGTTATCTGCTTCCTGAGCCTGGTCACGATCGCGGAGATCCGCTTCGGCATCGGGCAGGTGGCCGATCTGGGCTTCCGAGCCGAGCTGGAAGCCTGGCTGCAGGACGGCGTCCGGGTCTGGTTCGGCGTGCGGATCCTGCCCGTCGACGAGATGGTGCTGCTGCGGTGGCGGCGATTGGTGAGCGAGGGCCAGAAGGCCAGCTACACATACTCCCAGCCGGACGCCCTGATCGCGGCAACGGCCCTCGTGCACGAGCTCGGCGTCGCTACTCGCAACGTGGCGGATTTCGAGCGTGCCGGCGTCACAATCATCAATCCCTGGCAGAGGGCATTCGCTGCTGCGCCTCCCCAGGGCATGCCGGACGGCTAGGTGTAGCGGCGCGCAATGACGACCGGCCTGACGCGCAACAGGAACCTGGGGATCAGGACGACCGCACCAGGTCCATATGATCGACGATCACGCTCGACTATCCGAGCTGGCGCGTCATGGACCGCCTGATGGTCCTCTTCCGCTGGCGGGATTGATGGATACGATCTCCCGGAGCTCATCGCTGTCCGCCGAGAGCATCGTGCGTCCGATGCGTCGGTCCGACGGGATCCTGAACTTCACGCCGCTAGTGAAGCTGGTCATCGATTCTTCGTCCGACGGCCACCGTGCCGCCTACGTCTGCCTGATGGTCAGCCCACCTGAAAAGCCGAGACTGATCTATGGCACCGCCCGCGGCATCTCGACGGGCACGGTCGAGGTGTGGGGCATCCACAGGGTGATCAGCAGGGCCAATATCCGGTACAGCGGGCAGCGGCCGCTGCTCGTGTTCACGGACAACTTGTTCATTGTCAAAACCCGTGGCTCGACGCATGTCCAATATCGCTGGCTCAGCCGGAACGAGAGGCTGATGCAGCACCTGCATAACGCGGCGAACAGCCTCAGGCGATCGATCTGTCTCAACCCATTGAAGGTCCCTTGAAGCGCGACACATGTAATCCGGATGAGCAGCGACCCGACGATCCCGAACGGCAGAGCCATCCGGCCATTCCTCTCCGATGAGGAGCAGGAACGGCGGCGCCAGGCGGTGGAGACCGCCCGTGCCAGTACCGCGCTGTCTGGCTTCGAGCCCGATCCTGCTGCCGAGGCGCTGAACGCCCGCTACGTCACCGGCGAGCTGACCAGCGACGAGCTCACGGCTGCCATTCTGACACTTGCCGGTTTGCCAGCTCCGGGTCGCTCCCGCCCTTGATGCAGACCATCCGCTTTGCACTACGATGTAGGATCAAGCCCGCAATGATGAGAAGCGGCAGAAGAACCGACACGTTGATCGCAAGCGGTTGAACGATGAGCGTCGTGCCGACATTGGCACCCAGCATGATGGCGATCGCGGTTGAGAGATCGATGAGACCGGTCGCATTTAGCAACGTTGTGTTGAAGGCGACTGCCATGCTGCTTTGGATCGTCGCCGTCGCTGCCATGCAGCTTATGAGGACGTGAAAGCGTATTCTAAAGCTCCGCGCGAGAAGCAATTGCGACCTGCTGCCAAGTGCACACGGTATGGATCTGCTCACCAACTCCGAACTGCAGAGCAGCAAGGCGATAGCACCAATTAAATTGATGAACTATGCGATGCCGTCCATCGCCGGTGCCTATTGCGCCCTCCGCGGCTGATCGGTCGTCAGCGAGCTTCCGGGTGCATTTGACACCGCTTCAGCGTCGGACAATCCATTCGGTCGCTCGTATTTTTGCGCCAGGGTCGCCGCGACCGCGTTGCCGAAAACGTTTGTCGCGGTTCGTCCCATGTCCATAAACGCGTCAGCACCCGCAATCGTGGCGAGCGCTTCGGGCGGTAAGCCGATGGCGTGTGTCACAGTCATCAGCGCGATGAGGCTTGCCGAGGGCACGTTGGCAAGACCCTTGCTCGCGATCAGCGTCATCGCAATGATAGTCAAAATGGTGGAGGTATCGAGGTGCATCCCGTAGGCGTCGACCAGGAACACCGCGCTAAGAGACTGGTATAATGCTGCGCCGTCCAGGTTGAAGCTGTAACCAAGCGGCAAAACGACAGAAACAAGCCGCCGCGAAGCACCCATACTGCACAGCGTCTCCATCAGTACCGGGAAAGTGACTTCCGATGAGCGTGTCGTGAACCCAAGCAAGATCGGCGCGGACACGTCACGTGTGAACCGCAGGGGATTAAGCTTCTGATGCCAAAGCACAGTCCAGAAGAAGCACCACAGTAGGAAGAAGCCGACATATAGGGTGCCGATCAAGCATCCAAGCGCCAGAAACGTTTGTGCACCCTCGCTTGCGGCGAGCCAGGCCATGATCCCAAACACAGCGATCGGCGCAAGAGACACTATCCATTTGGTCATGACGAACACTGCGTCCATAACAGCTTCGAGAAGTTTGACTGCCGACTGCGCCTTGTCGCCGATCTTCGAAAGGGCAAGCCCGAGGAGAACTGCAAATAGCAGCGTCGGCAGTACACGCTGCGCCGCCATTGCGGCTACGATGTTGCCGGGGACTATGTCGATGACGATTTGCTGCCAGTCTATGATCGGCTGAACCGCGCTCGGAGCGAGTTGTGACGCAGACAGATGGGCACCAAGACCGGGGCGGAAAAAGGCATTTAGTCCTAGGGCGATGGCGATCGCAACCAGGCTGGCGGAAAAGAACCACGCGAAGACGATCCCCAGTACCCGACCGGAGCGCGACGCGTCTGATCCGAGCGTGCACATTCCGAGTGTGACGCTCGAAAAGATCAACGGGATGACGACCATCTTGACGCCCTCGATAAAGAGGGTGCCGAGAATCTTCAGATGTGTTCCGAGCGCCGGCCACGCAAAGCCAACGATTAGGCCCATGACGATGCTTGCGAGCATGGTCCAAGGGACTTTGGCACGACCCTTGCGATGATCCTTTGGGTGAGCGTTGTCGATGCTCGGCGGGTTCATGCTGCTACATCCAAAAGCGTAATCGATCCATTAGTCGGAGCGGACACCCCAACGAGCGACCTTCCTCATTGCGATCTACCCCTCCCGCTCTGATCCTCAAATTGATATTGTATCTTATCATCGTTACCAAAACTCACAAAGGGCCGGCGAATGAAACTTCGAGACCTGCCGCTTTCCGCAATCAGAGCGTTCACCGTGACAGCGCAGACGGGCAGCGTGGGGAAGGCCGCAGAGGAGCTAAGCGTTACGCACGGTGCCGTGAGCCGACAACTCGCCAATCTAGAGGAGTGGCTGGGACATCCGCTTTTCGTTCGGGAAGGACGTCGGTTGCGGCTGACCCCGATCGGCGGGCGGCTTGCTGCGCAGTCCGGCAAAGCATTTAGCACTTTGATTTCGGCTAGTATCGATCTCCGCGGGGTGCCGAAGAGGCGGCAGATTTCGATTGAAGGTCCGGCGACGTTCATGATGAACTGGCTGATGCCTCGAGTTGAGGCGTATAAGAAGCTCGAAAAGGAAGTTGACGTTTGGCTCAAGACGCGGATGGCCAATGAGCGTCCCGACTTCAACAATACTGATCTCGTGGTAACGCGTGACTTTGAAGTCGAGACGAAGGCGCCTGCACTAAAGCATGTCACTCTCCTCGAAGAGGTTCTGACGGTTGTGGCGTCGCCCGAGTTCATTCGGCTGCACGAGATCGTCGAGCCCGAGGACGTCCTTAGCCACCCACGCATTGCTGCGCTGACCAGGCCGGCCGATTGGCCTAATTGGCTGGAAAAGGCGATGCTCGACGACGTGCCGGATGGCTTGAGGCACCGCTTCGATCATCAGTTCGTTGCCATGCACGCGACCCGCGCCGGTATTGGCTCGATCGTCGCGCCGGTCAACTTGTTCGGCGAAATACCGGAGCTCGTTGCTCCATTCCCTAACCTGACACTTCGTGGCTTACCATATGTTCTGTACCACCGCGCTAGCGAACCTGCTCATATTGGCCGCTTTGTAGCTTGGCTGTCGGGTCAGGCAGCATCGACCCCAGCGCCGGCATGAGTTGGCGCCAATGGGTGTCGCGCCAGGGACGATTACCGGCTCTGCAGCCAGTGAAGCCTTTGCCGTCGAATCTGGCCAATGCTCCCGCAGCTTTCGCCTCATCGACTCCCACCGATTGGGTCGAATTGATTAGGCTTGTCTGCTGGCTGGGCCCAACTCTGCCGAGTGACAAAAGAGGCATACCGCCGATAAAGCGAATGCTATTCTCATAGGGCGGCGCAAGGTCGATGAAGCTGTCGCTGCAAATCCTAGCCGTGCTAGATGTTTTATTCCAGGGTTTGATGGTGCAGTCTTCTCGCGTAAGTAGAAGGATGCGCTATGGGTCAGGTTCTCCATGCGGGTGCCACAACGACAGCGGCAGTCCGTCGAGCGATACAGCATAGTCAAGAAAGCCTGAGGGCCCTCGCCAAACGCGACGGCATCGACGCCAAAACGGTCGCCAAATGGCGCAGCCGCAACTCCGTCCAGGACCGGCCGACCGGGCCGAAGCAGGCCCAGTCCACCGTGCTCTCCACGGAGGACGAGGCCGTCGTGGTCGCCTTCCGTCGGCATACCCTCCTGCCGCTGGATGACTGCTTGTATGCCCTTCAGGCTACCATCCCGCACCTGACACGGTCGTCCCTGCACCGCTGCCTTCAACGGCATGGCATCTCCCGTCTGCCCGAGCTCGAGAGCGCTGCTCTGGGCAAGCGCAAGTTCAAGACCTACCCGCTCGGCTACTTCTACATCGACATCGCTGAAGTCCAGACCGCCCAGGGCAGGCTCTATCTGCTGGTCGCCATCGATTGAGTGACCAAGTTCGCCTTCGTTGAGCTGCATGAAAAAGCCACACGCCGGGTCGCCGGAGACGTCCTGCGCGCCCTCATCAAAGCCGCGCCCTATACCATCCCTACCGTGCTTACCGACAACGGCACCCACTCCACCTCACCCGGGAACACCTGCTCGGCAGCCGCCGACATCCGTCGCGCCATGGATCACGGCGAGTAGTTCCTCGCCCAGGCGTTCGAATACGCCTGCGCCCAAAACCACATCGACCACCGGCTGACCAAGCCGCGCCATCTCTGGACCAACAGTCAGGTCGAACGCATGAACCGGACGATCAAGGAAGCCACCGTCAAGCGCTTCCGCTACGACACCCACGACCAGCTCCGCAGGCACCTCGACGACTTCGTCAACGCCTACAACTTCGGCTGCAGATTGAAGACCCTCAAGGGTCTCACCCCCTACGAAGCCATCTGCAAAACACGGACAGCCGAACCAGAACGACTCACGCTCGACCCGCTCCATCAAATGCCGGGACTGAACATCTAGGTGTAGCGGCGCGCAATGATGAACGGCCCAACGCGCAACCAGGATCGGTTCGCGGCCCATGTTGATTGAGACTGGGGCGGGTGCCAGACGCGGGCTGTTGGAGAACGGGCGCGGGGTCATTGAAACGGACGGGGCCTGCGTCAAGGCCAGCTGGCGCTGTGGCCCACAAGGAAAACGAGCGGTTTCCTTGTGATTGCGCCAAGCAGGCCGGCTACGGCCAAATGTCACACGGAAACCCGTTGCGGAAATGATCGCCAGCTTGCAGGCTGCGCCGCATCTTTCTTGTCGGTGCCTCGATGCTGATCGGTTATGTCCGCGTGTCCAAGTCGGACAGCAGCCAGACGCTCGCGCCGCAGCGGGACGCGATGCTGACCGCCTGCGTCGATCCCACCCGCATCTACGAGGACCTGGCCTCCGGCCGCCGCGACGACCGACCCGGCCTGGCCCCGTGCCTCAAGGCCATCCAGCCCGGCAACACGCTCGTGCTGTGGAAGCTTGACCGGCTCGGCCGCGACCTGCGCCACCTGGTCAACACGGTCGAGGACC
>CAXTRU010000129.1:8328-9177 GCA_964246665.1 uncultured Acidobacteriaceae bacterium | reverse complement strand
CAGGATGATGTAGATGACCAGGATGGTGATTGGCAGCACGATGAGCAAGCGCCTCGACGAACGCTTCTGACTCTCGTACTCGCCGGCCCAGTTTAGGTGGTAGCCCAGCGGCAGCTTCACATCACGATTCACCTTCGCGATGGCTTCTTCCACCGTGGAACCAAGGTCACGATTGCGCACAGAATATTTAATCGCGACATACCGTGTGCCGCCTTCGCGATAGATCTCTTCGGCGCCATCCGTGGTGTCCACCTTGGTGACCTGCGCAAGCGACACACGCTCGCCGGAGGGCGACACAATGCGGATGTCCTTGATGGCCTCAGGCGTGGAGCGAAACGGCCCGGCGTAGCGCGTTGTTACGTCGTACCGGGCTTCCCCGTCCAGCACCTGCGTAATCGCGTTGCCACCCACCGCGGTCTCCAGCGCGTCCTGCACGTCAGCCACGTTGATGCCGAAGCGTGCGGCTGCCTGACGGTCCACGACAAAGTTCAGGTTGGGCTGCCCGATCACGCGAAACAAGCCTAAATCTGCCACCCCTGGAACCTTGGACATCGTGCTGACGATCTCGTCGCCCTTCTGTTCCAGGGTCTTCAGGTCGGGCCCGTAGAGCTTCACGGCGAGCTCGCCTTTCACGCCGGAAACGGCCTCCTCCACATTGTCGGAGATGGGCTGCGAGAAGTTCCACAACACGCCGGGGATCTGGCCGAGTTGTCGGTTGATGGCGCCGATTAACTCTTCCTTGTCGCGGTGAAACACGGGCCGCCAGTCTTCCTTCGGCTTCAGGCCCACGTAGTATTCCGTGTCAAAGAAGCCTGTCGTATCTGAGCCGTCATCCGGGCGTCCCGTCTG
>CAXTRU010000129.1:0-8318 GCA_964246665.1 uncultured Acidobacteriaceae bacterium | reverse complement strand
CAGGAAAGGCGGCGATGAGCACGCGGGCTCGATTGGTCACAGCGATACTAGCGGTGGGTCCGATGGAGGGTGCGAGCGTGCCGCGGGCCCAAATTGCGCCTTCGTCCAGGTGCGGAAGAAACTCAGAGCCAATCACACCGGAGGAGATCAGCACGGCGCTGACCACAAGGGCACCCACAGCACCGCCGGCCGTCATGCGCGGGCGCTGGATGTGCCAGACCACCAGCCGGCGATAGCGCGCCGTCACCCACACCAACACAGGGTTGGCCCACTCACTGGTTCCATTGCGAAAGAAGAAGCTGGCCAACGTCGGCGCAACCAGCATGGAGAAGATCAACGCGCCCAAGAGCGCGAAGGCGACGGTCCAGGCCATCGGCTTAAACAGCCGGCCTTCCACGGCCTGCAGCGTGAAGATGGGCAGGTACGCCGTAATGATGATGCCAATCGCGAAGAACACGGGCCGCTGCACCTCGTGCGCTGCTTCGCGGATCTGCTCAATGACGGTGAGCTCTTTGTTGCGGTTGTGGCTCAGGTGGCGAACGATGTTTTCAATCATCACCACGGCACCGTCCACAACCATGCCGAAGTCCAAAGCGCCCAACGAAAGCAGGTTGGCCGGGATGTTGCGCAGGTCCAGGCAAATGGACGCAAACAGCAGCGCAAACGGAATGGTCAACGCCACAATGAAAGCGCCGCGAATGTTGCCGAGGAATAGAAACAAAATGATGACGACGAGGATGATGCCCTCGGTCAAGTTATGGAGCACCGTATGCGTGGTCAGGTGCAGCAGGTCGGAGCGGTCCAGGAACGGAACGATCCTCACGCCCGGCGGCGACACATGCTTGTTCAGGTCATCGACCTTGGCGTGGATGCCCTCAAGCGTCGTGTCGGAGTTGTCGCCCTTGTGCAGGAACACAACGCCTTCCACCGTGTCCAGATTATCCGCGAGCTTGCCGTCCTTGATGCGGTAGGTCTTGCCAATTTGTCCAAGACGAATCTTGGCTCCCTGGCTCACGGTAGCAACGTCGGCCACCGTCAACGCGGTGCCATTCTGCGCCTTCAGCGGCACCCTGGCGATGTCGTCCGTTGACTTATACAGCCCCACCTCGCGCACGTTGATCTGCTGCGCGCCCTGCTCGATAAAGGATCCACCGGCGTCCGTATTGTTGGCTGCCAGTGCGGTCTTCACTGCTGCGATGTTCAAACCGTACGCGACCAGCTTTTCCGGATCGAGAATCACCTGGTACTCGCGTGTGGGTCCGCCGAAGCTTGAGACGTCCACAACGCCCGGTACGGTCTTGAACTCTTTCTCCAACGTCCAATCTTCAATGGACTTCAGCGCCATCGCGTCATAGGCGGGATTGGTGCTTTCCAGCGTGTACCAGTAGATCTGCCCCACGGGGCTCCAATCGGAGCCGATCTGGGCCTGCAGGTTATTGGGCAGAGTGATTTGCGTGACGCGCTCAAACACCTTTTCGCGATTCCAGGCGTTTTCACTTTCATCATCAAATGTCAGCGTGACTGCGGAGATGCCGGCCAACGTAAACGAGCGCAGAGACGAGGTGTGCGGAATGCCCGCAACAGCTATCTCCACCGGCACGGTTACCTGCTGCTCGAGCTCTTCGGCCGAGCGCCCCGGCCACTGCACAATCACGGTGACATAGTTGTTGGCCACATCCGGATACGCTTCCACGGGCAGGTTGTGGAATGAGATGGCACCCCAACCAAACAGCAGGATGGCGAACGTCAGGATGATGAAGCGGTTGTTCAGGGCGAAGTCGACGAGCTTACGGATCATGCGGTCCCCTACTGCTCCGTCGCTTCTTCAAGTTGCAAGGCCTGCGCTGCAACCTGCTGTCCCTCGCTGAGCCCGCTGGTGACGACAACCGCATTGCCCGGCAGCGTTTGCCCTGTCTTCACGGCGACACGGCGGAACCCGCCACTCGCACCCGAAGGCACAAACACCCAGTCTTGGTCGTGCAGATGCAGCACGGCGTTCGCAGGCACCACCAACGAGCTCTGCGGCTTGATGCCGTGGAACGTCGCGGTGGCAAACAGCCCAACCCGCAGCCGGTTGCCCGCGTTCGGCACCTGGATGCGCACCTTGGCTGTGCGCAGGCTCGGGTCAAGGATGGCGCCGATATCGGAGATCCTGCCCTTCAGCACCTGGCCGGCAAAGGCATTCAACGTGATGTCGGCCTCCTCACCAAGGTGCACCTGCGCAAGGTCGTTTTCATACACGTCGCACACCACCCACACGTGCGAAAGATCGGCGATCACCAACGACCCGTTGGGGCCTGTGGCGGTAAGGCCGGCCGCGCCTGCTGCGGTGGTGTTCAACGAGATCACAACGCCGCTGATCGGTGCGCGCACGTGGACGGTGTCGCTGGGGTTATTCTTGTCAACGCCCAAAATGGCGAGCTGTTGATCCGCTGCCTTGAGGTCTGCCTTCGCGTCGGCCTCGCCATTCTCAGCCACTTGCAGCTGTGACTGCGCGATCGCGCCCTTGTCGTACAGCAGCTTGTCGCGGGTCAGCGTTGTATCGGCAAGCCGCTCGTCGGCCACGGCCTTCAGGTACGTGGCAAATGCCGTGGCCACATCCGCTGATTGCACGTCCAGCACAAGCTGCCCCTTGTGCACGTAATCGCCGATGTCGACATGCAGCGCGGTGACTCGCCCGTTGGCTAGCGAAAGCACAGGCACCTCATGCGCGGGGTCCGGCTGCACCTGGCCCGTCACATCGAGGCTTTGGAAGGTGGAACGGGCCACCACCGGCAACAACGGGAACTGGGCTGGATTTTGCACCTGTACCTGCGACGGCTGCCCGACCGGAACCACCACCGGTGTGGTTGGCGGCGCTTCCGCAGCCTCGCGCGACGCCGCTTCCTTGCCCTTGCAGCCGCTAAGCCCACAAAGGAGCACCATCGCCCACGCCCCTGCGTGCACGCATACCTTCAATCTCTGCTGCATGCTCACGCTGTGCTGACTTCCTCCCGGGGAGTGCGCTGCTGTTGGTGGGTTATTTGTGTGATGGACGCGACTGCCCCACCCGAGGAGTACAACTCACGTTGCTTCCGATGCCGTTTTGGTCCGTCACGACTGAGTATACGAAAGTTGCTTCGCATGGATACAAGCAACGCTGTGCCCAAATCCAGGAGGGCCGTGGGTGAAGGCTCGGTTTGTACGCTAGAAGTGATAGGTAAGGTCGCCGGCCACGATGAACTGCGTTTTCTTGGTGCCGTTGTCATAGGCCGCCTTCTGGTAGGAGTGCTCCAACCGGACCTCCGGACGAAACAACACAGTCGAGCCGACCCAGTGGCCGTAACCGATCAGGTGTTCCGAAAACATGGTGTTGTACCCGGTACGCTGTCCCTTGATGTCGTCGACGAACTCATTACGAATCGATAGATAGTTGTGCGTGTTGAACTCGCGTTCCACGTAGTTCAAAACGGCTGTCTCCGGCGCAAAGCAGCGCTGCTCGCCATAGCTGCAATGCGCTCCGTTGGCGCCGGTCTCCGTCGGTACAGGGCTGGCGACGTTGCCTGCAATGTTGGGCACGTTGCGCTCGTACATGTACCAGCTTTCTGTGTCGGTGTGCCATTTGGCGTTGAAGACGTGATACCAGGTCTCGAAGTAGCTTTGGAGGTTGTTGTAGGCGTAGTTGCCTTTGTTCAGTGAGTTGGCGCAGGTATAGCTTGCGTCCTTGCCGTTGTGCCACGTGTAATCCACGCAGAAGGTGCCGGTCGGCTGTGCGTCCGCGGTCCATGGCGCCACATCGTTGCCGCCGGAAAAGCCGCCCTGCAGCAGCCAGTGATCGTTCAGCTTGACGGACGCCACGATGCCCGTCTGCGTATAGGGATCAAGGGTGTACAGCAACGAATGCGAATACGTGTAGTTGTTGGGTGCAAGTTGCGCTTCGATGTCAGGCAGCGAGATGTACCGGCCCATGCGGACGTTCATCCCCTTCGCGACATGGGGGAAGTAAACATCGAAGTAGTACATCACCGGGTCATAGCCGTACTCGTGGTTGCGCGCCAGCAACTGCTGCGAAAGCACGCCCTTGCTGGTGGTGTAGCGATAGTCCTGCCCCCACAGCTGGGCGACGCGAAAGCCCCAATCGATGTGATCGGTTTGCACGGTGTCCGGCAGGCGCTCGATGTAAAGCACCTGCTGATCGGGCGTAATGCGGTTGGGGTTATAGAAGTAGGCTGCGGGCGCGTTTGCGCCATCGCCCTTGTTGGAGGTCGATACATTGAAGCCGCCGTTGAACCAGCCGTACACCTTGGTCCGGCTCCTGTTCTCATTCACGGCTTGCATCAGGATGTAGGTCTGCGTATCCGGCGCGCCGAGGGTAGGTGTGCCCCCAACGGAAAAGTCCGACCCGGGAAAGGGTGGCGAGTCGAGCGGTGCCGGTGTCCCTCGGCGCGCCGGTGCAGCGGGCGGGCTATCCACGCTTTGCCCGGGTGCAGCGGCAGGGGCAGGCGACCAGTCGCTCCAGTACGCTTTCCCGAGGCGCTCAAAGACGTTGCCCTGTGCAACCTGCGCGGCGGGTACCGCGGCCTGCGTGCCTGTCGCTGCGGCGCCCCAGTCCTGTGTTGCCTGTGCCTTGGCACTGCCGTTGATCAGCAAAACTGCCGAACACGAAAGAACACGCAAGCGGCCCTTTACTGCAACAACGACGGACATAGACCCTCTACCCAGAAGTAGGCACTGAAGGGGCGTAGAGAATCCGTAAGAAGGACGTAAGAAGGCTGTAAAGGTGAAGGAAGCTGTGCGGCTCTGTCGTCTGCGCGGGCGCAGCGATCAGGATGTCGCGGACTGCGTTTGTGTAGGGCTGAACTGGCTGCCATTGGTTTGTGTGGGCGTATTGGCAGCGGTGGCGACACCCTGTGCCTGCACCTGCATCGGCTGCACGGCTTGCGGACGTGCGATCTTGTTCCCTGCCGCGTCTACCTCGTTGGACTCCACATAGAAGTACGTCAAGGGCGCCGCTCCAAAACTTGTCGTGATCGCGACGTCTGCGGCATCGCGTCCTGTGGCCATCAACACGCGACCGAGCCGCGGGTAGTTGTGCCGGGCATCGAGGTCCATCCACTGCCCATCGAGAAACACCTGGTACCACGCGCTGAAATCTCCCGGACCGCTGTATGGCATGCGGATGTCGCCGATGTAGCCTGTGACGTAGCGTGCAGGGATGTTCATGCAGCGCGAGAGCGAAATGGCGAGATGCTGAAAGTCACGGCACACGCCCACGCGCTCAATAAACACATCCATCGCCGTCTTCGTCGAACGCGCTGCGTTGTAATTGAAGGTCACCCTGTCGTGCACCCAATCACGAATGGCCGTCGCGCGCGACCAGCCCTCCGCGAATGCCCCGAAGAGGTCCTGGGCGATGGGCCCGAACCGGTCCGCTTCACAGTAGCGGCTGGGCAGCAGGAACTGCAGAACCTCCGCGGGCAGGTCCTCCACCGGCCATTGCCGTGCCTGCGCATACACCGGATCGGGGTACGGCTCCATCGCAACAATGTTTGAGCCGGAAAGCCGAAGATGCCCGGCGGGTGCGACGAAACGGGCGCAGCGATTGCCGAAGCTGTCCAAGTAGTCCGTTGCCGGCACGACGACGTTGTCGGCTGGATCAGCCCCGACCAGCTGCTCTACCCGAAGTTCGTTCCCGGAACGGAGACGTGGCTCCAGCGAGGGATGGAGGTGCAGCACCGTCACCATGGGCGTGGGAAACGGCAACTGAAACTGGATATCGAACTCGGAAAGGATGAGCATGCGACTCCGGCAGTGGAGATCTCCTACTGCATTGCTGCTGGTGACGGTTCGTGTAGCGTATCTTCTCCGGAAGGTCCGGTCTGTTGAAGGACGAGGCGCGGACCAGACCTTAGAACCATCTCCGGTGTTGTTTTATCGACGGTCACGGACATCGACCACCAGTCCAGCCGCAAAAGGCTAATCCTCATCGCCAACCTCGATCTGATCTTGCACGTCACGATCAAGAGCTTCTGTGTTCAAGGTCAGTGCGGGCAGGTGCTGCTTTTCCCGCTCGGCGTTGACGGCTTGCAGTTGCGTTTTCTTCAACTCCTGCCATTGCGCCAGCAATCCGGGTAGCGGTTGTGAAGCGGTTTTGTAGGCTTCGATTTGCGCGTTGGTTGGCTTGCAATCCGCGCTCTGGATGGAGTGCTCCATCCGCGAAAGCTGAAGCCGCACAGAGATCAGCGTCGGTGCGCTCGCAGGCCCACCGCGGGCGCCACCGTGTGTTCCCTGTTCGCGGCCGGCAATCTTATCCAGATTGGTTTCCAGGCTTTCGCCAAGGGTCACCTTTGGGCTGGTCGCCGCCTTTTCGCTCTGCGTGGAACCCTTGATTTTGTCGTCCGCGTTGGCCTGCGCGGAAGGTGCGGCTGTCTTGCTGAGTTGGCCGCGCAGCACGGTGATCTCGTGGATGGCGACCGTTGCTTTCATCATGTCTTCGTAGGCTTGCATGGAGACGTCGAACTGTTGCTGCAGATCGGCTGTGGGTGTTTTCACGCGCGGGTCCATCACCACTTCGATCGGTTGTGTCTGCACCTGATCCCCCACATGCAGACGCACCTGGTACATGCCGGGCATCATCCATGGTGAGGTGTCCACCTGCGGCGTGTCATGCGGAACGGCCTGGTCTGCATCGGGTTCGGTGCTCATACCGGGCACCTGCGGGTAGTGCATGTCCCACAGGAAGCGATGGTGCCCCGGTGCGGCGGAGAGCATGCGCGAAGCCCGCGCCCACAACGTCGGCACAGGATAACGCGGATCAAGAGGCGGCACGGGATCGGTGCTGCGGTAGCGGCTAATGACCTCGCCCTTGCTGTCCAGGATCTCCAGCGCGACCGCGCTTGTGGAACCCGCAGGCAGGAAATAGTCGATCATGGCACCCGAGGGTGGGTTTTCGCCGGTGGCCATGTCAGGCGGCCAGGGCGTGGGTGGGTTCATGTCGTTGCGGATGCGCAAGGCGTGTTGCGGCGCATACAGGACCGGCTTGTCCGCTTGCACATGAGCGGCAATTTGGCGCAGGGGCGTGACGTTGTCCAGGATCAGGAAGCCGCGCCCATGCGTACCGGCGATGAGATCATCATCCTTGACGGCAAGATCGCGGACGGAGCTTGCCGGCATGTTGAGCCGCAGGCTTTGCCAATGGTCGCCGTCGTCGAACGAGACGTACACCTGTGTTTCGGTGCCGGCGTAGAGTAGGCCCTTCTGCCTGGGGTCTTCACGTATGATGCTGGTTGCGCCGCTCGGGATGCCGTTGTCGATCTCGGTCCAGGTCTTCCCTGCATCGTGCGTGCGGAACAGGTGGGGGCGGTTGTCGTCCAGACGCAGGGTGTTGACCGCGGCGTACGCGGTCTGGGCGTCAAAGTGCCCGGCATCCATGTTGAACACCTTCCAGAAGGGCTGCAGGGCCGGCGGCGTCACATTGGTCCAATGCGCACCGGCGTCTGCTGTGGTCCAGATCAGGCCGTCGTCGGTGCCGGCCCAGAGCCGGTTGCCGCTTAGTGGTGAGAGGCCGAGTGAGTAGATCACGCCGCGTTGGATGGTGGTAGCGGACGGAGCCTTGGGGTAGTTGGCGGCAACCACCGCGGGCATGGTGTAGCCAGCAGGGCGGCTGAGGTCGGGGCTGACCTGCTTCCAGGTCTGGCCGTAGTCGGAGGTGAGCCAGAGCGTATTGGTGGCGAAGTACAGCTTATGCGGGTCCACCGGCGAGAACATCAGCGGCTCGGTGCGGAGCACACGATACGACCGCAGCGGGCTGGGCTCGATGTTGCGGATCTGGCCGGTGCGGCGGTCATAGCGTGTGACCTTGCCGCCGTAGACGATGTCGGGGTCGAGCGGATCGGGGGCGGCGTAGCCGTACTCCTCGATCCCGGCGGGGTGCCAGTCGTGGAAGGTGATGCGGCCGTCGTCGGAGCGGGACGAGACGCAGGCGGAGCCGGAGTCCTGCTGACCGCCGCAGATGCGGTAAGGGAAGGCGTTGTCGGCAGTGACGTGGTACATCTGCGCGGTTGCCTGGTTGTACCACTCGCTCCAGGTATGGCCGCCGTTCTCCGAGATGATGACACCCTGGTCGGAGGCGAGCGCGATGATGTCGGTATTGTTTGGGTTGATCCAGACGTTCTGGTAGTCGTCACCGCCCGGGGCGCCACGCAGGCCGAACCAGCTCTTGCCGCCGTCGGTGGACTTCCACGTGACAACCGAGGCGACGTAGACGGTGTTGGGGTCCTTGGGGTCGATGCGCGGGACGGGGACGTCGCCGCCGCCGATGCGGGCTTCGGGGCGGGGGT
>CAXTRU010000128.1:5715-9181 GCA_964246665.1 uncultured Acidobacteriaceae bacterium | reverse complement strand
GCGTCATCGTCGCGCTTGGTCGCGAGCTCTTTGACGATTCCCTCCATACAGCACAGGCCGTGGAAGCGTTGTCGGCCAATGTGATGGGCGTTATCCCGCGTTTCAGCAAATCGTTTCAGGGCGCGTGGATCGTCGCGGAGCCCCAGTCTCGTGCGGCGGAAGCCTATCGTGCGCTTCGCACTAAGGTGACCCAACACGTGCACGACGGCAAAGTCTCACGGGTCGTTCTGGTCGTCAGCGCGCGCCCTGGCGAGGGCAAGGCCACCACGTGCCTGAACACCGCGGCCGCGCTCGCCGCGCAAGGTAATCGCGTGCTGATTGTGAACGCAGACCTGCGCCGCAAGCAGCCGACGGCGGCCTGGGGAGAACCCGAAGACACAGGCCTCAGCCGCTTCTTGGAAGGGTCCTCCGGCGACCTGCATGAATTGGTCGCTGTCCCGGGTATTCCGGGTGTCTCCGTTCTGCCGGCTGGTCCTGCAACCGCCAAGGCACCGGAGTTGTTGGGGTCGCCTCGCTTCATTGATCTCCTGCAAATGCTGCGTGACGACTTCGATCACATCCTGATCGATAGCCCACCGGCAATGCTCTACACCGATGCGCAAATCCTGGCCGGCTGTGCAGATGCCAGCATGCTCGTCGTGAAGGCGTCGAAGACCTCGCGCGGAGACGCCGCCAGTGTGCTCGACATGCTGAAGGGCACATCGGCGCAAACACTCGGCGTTGTGTTCAACGGCGCACAAATCAAGGCTGGCAGCTACAAGAAATTCGGGTACGAGCTGTGATGGGGATGACGATGAGAGATCTTCGCAAAATGCATACCGCGACCGCAGTTCGCTGGACCTGCGCCGCGTTGTTGGCCGGCACCGCCATGGCCGCCGGCGCACAACAGTACGGCCCCGCTGTGCCGGGCAACGTGGAAGAGATCATGCTGCAACGGCGGCCCATGCCCGCGCCCACAGCACCGATCCAGATCCCGACGCCGGCTGCGCCCGAGGACTTTTCCAAGGCACAACTGATGCCGGGAACGCTGCTCGCGATGCAGACCTATGGCGTGCCGGAGCTTTCCGAGGTCAGCCTTCGCATCGACGCGAAAGGTGACGTCGATGTGCCGACCCTGGGTCCCGTGCATCTCGCCGGGCTCACGGTGCCGGCCGCGCAACAGGCCATCGACGCCGCGCTTGTGAAGGCGGAGTTGCTGGTCGCCCCGGCTGTGCAACTCAACGTGCTGCAATATGCCGCGAGCTATGTGTCCGTGCTGGGCGAGGTGCAGGCGCCGGGACGTTTCCAGATGATCGGCTCGCGCAATCTCGCCGAAGTGCTGGCGCTTGCCGGCGGAGAAACGCTGACAGCCGGCAACGAAGTGGAGATCCAACGCGGCGGCTCCACCTCCGACGTGCAGCACATCCGCTACACGCCGCGCGACTCGCTGAGCAGCCTGCAAAACATCACCGTGCAGCCCGGGGACAACGTCTACGTGCGCCGCGCCGGCATGGTGTACGTGATGGGTGCGGTGAACCGGCCCGGCGGCTATGTGATGGTCAACGGTGGCCTGCTGAACGTGTTCCAAGCGCTGTCGCTCGCCGGTGGAACCTCACTGGACGCGGCCCGGAATGGCATGTACATCGTTCGTCCGCACGACGAGGTTTTCGAGACCATCAAGGTGCCCTTCAACCGGCTCGCAAAAGAATCGCAAGCGAAGCTCGAACTGCAACAAAACGACGTGCTGTATGTGCCGCGCAGCGGCGTTCGCGTCACCTTGCTTGACGGCTCAGCCATCATCGGGGCTGCCGTCAGTGGATCGCTCTACACCGTCGCCAAGTAGCTTCCTGACTTCAAACATGTCCCTGGTTTCCGGCCCCACGACACGAAAAGGCAACATGCATACCGCCCCCGAACCGATGCCGTCGATTGCTGTGCTGATGACATGCTTTAACCGGCGTGAACAGACAATGCGCTGCCTCCATCTGCTCTTGGCCCAAACCGAGTTGTCCAGGCTCAAGCTCGAGGTCTTTCTCGTCGACGACGGCAGCCGCGACGGAACCGCCGAGGCGGTGCGTGCGCGGTTCCACGCCGTCCACGTGATCGCGGGAAGCGGCAACCTGTACTGGAACGGCGGCATGCGCGTCGCCTTTGCCGAAGCGATGACGCGCGGCTTCGATCTGTACCTTTGGTTGAACGACGACACCCTGCTGTTTCCCACGGCGCTGGAAAGCATGCTCGCGGTGCATCGCCAACTGCGCGCGCAAAACATCGACGCCATCCTGACGGGCAGTACATGCGACGCCGCCACGGGCACGCGCAGTTATGGCGGTTGCCGCTGGGCACGCGGCTGGAAGCGCGAGCTCGAGCCTGTGCCGGCGAGCACAAACAACGAGCTTGTAGCCTGCGACACGATGAACGGCAATTGCACATTGATCCCGGCATCCATCGCCAAGGTGCTCGGCAATCTGGACGCGCGCTTCACCCACTCCTTCGGTGATTTCGACTACGGCTTCCGCGCCGTCAAGGCCGGCTTCGCCGTCTACGCGGTGCCCGGCTTCGTGGGCTCCTGCAGTGACAACTCGCGGCGCGGCACCTGGCGTGATCGCACTGCCACCCTGCGCAAACGCTGGCAGCACTTGAACTCCGTCAAAGGCTCACCCTTCCCGGAGTGGACCGTCTATTGCCGCCGCCATCTCGGCTGGCTGTGGCCGTTGTATGCCGTCTCGCCATATGTAAAGACGGTGGCGATGTCGTTCCGTCCGCAGGCTTTGAGGCGCAGCGCATGAAGATCACACGCAACACGCTGGTAAAGGCGTACCTGGCGTACTGCCTTTGCATGGACTGCGATGTGTTCAGCCGCATCTTCGGCGGCCTGGGCAGCGGCGGCGCCAATCTTGGTGGCTTCCAAAGCGCAAACCCTATCATGCTGATGTTTTCTGCGCTGCTTGTCGGCGGCACGGCGCTGTTATTGCTGCCCATCCACCGGCAAGCACTGCGCACGTTGCTGAACACGCCGTGGATGACGGGGCTGTATCTGTGGGCGGTGCTGTCGGTGCTCTGGGCCGTGGAGCCCGGCACCGTCGTCCGCTTGGGCATTCCGCTGTTGGCCTACATGCTTTCCGGCATCATCGCTGCCTACTTTCTCAGCTTGGAGGAGGTCATCGGGGTGATCGGCAACCTGATGTTTTTCATCGCGCTCATAAGCGCCGTGTGGGAGCGCCTCGACCCCATCCGCGACTCCGCTGCCCCGGGCTGGACGGGTGTCTTCGGCGAGAAGAATCACCTCGGCATGGGCATGGGCGTGGGCCTCATCGCCCTGCTCGCGGCGCCGCGCGGCGCCATCCGCCCACGGGCGTTCAAGATCGCCGTTTGCGCCGTAATGCTGGCCGGTTCGCAATCCACAACGGCTATCATCTTCACCGCTGTTGCCGTGCTGCTGTACGCGCTGTTTCGCCTGCCTTCGCGTTTGCGGCCCATGGCCCTG
>CAXTRU010000128.1:942-5705 GCA_964246665.1 uncultured Acidobacteriaceae bacterium | reverse complement strand
TTGGTGGTCGGTGCGATCCTTCCCTTGATCGTTTGGCCACACGCTGTGGACAACGCCTTCGCCATGGCCGGCAAAGACACGAACTTCACCGGTCGCGATGTAATTTGGGCCTTCGTGGTTGAACAGTGGAAGACCCGCCCCATCCTTGGCTTCGGCTACGCCACGTTCTGGAGTTCACAGGATTCGCTGGCGCAGCAGATGCTGCACTGGAATCCAGGCTCAGCGCACAACGGCTTCCTGGAAATTCTCGCCACGCTCGGGGTCACGGGTGAGTGCTGGTTGCTGGCAACGCTGGGCAGCGGCGTCTTGCTTGCACGGCGTGCGTGGCGCGCAGGGAATCGCACTGCGGCCATTTGGCTGTGCATGTCGTGGGTCGCCATGGTCATCGATGACATTACGGAAGCGGACTTTATCGTTCCCGCACCGCTGTGGTTCACCTACTGCCTCGTCTTCTTCTGCACCTACGCGCAGCTGCGCAAGCCCGCCGTGCAGCGGGTACGCTTCGCCGCGCTTGAACCGATTGCGGGAACGGTGAGCTAACGATGCGCCACATCACGCGACGTTCTGCCGCACTGCTTTCCGCGTCCGCGCTCGCGTGGATCGCCGCCCGCCGGGGCCTCGGCGCCGCGTTGCGCGACGAGCCTTACACGGTGGCCGGCGGCACACGCCCGCTGTTGGCTCATCCGCTCAGCGTGCCGCAGGACTTCGTCGGCATGCATGCGCATCGTTGGCCTGTGGACCCTGCGGTGGCGAAGCCATCCTCGTCCGCTGCACCCAGCTACGGCTTTGGGGCCGCCCGCTCGCACGATCACGACGGCACCGCATGGAACCAGATTCACCTTGCGCCCAACCACTTCGTGTGGGACAGCCTGGATCGCTGGGTGGCGACGCATACGGCAGCGAAGCGCACCCTGATCTATACGCTCTATGGAACGCCGGCGTGGGCCGCGGAACGTACAGACAGGGCCGATCTGTACGGCCGTCCGGGCGGCGCAGCGCCACCCAGAGATCCTGGGGCACTTGCCGCCTTTGTCCGCGCGCTGACGCTACGCTACAACTGCCGCGGACATCGCAAAATCCACTTTGTGGAGACGTGGAACGAACCGCACTTCGAGGGCGAAAGCCGTGATTTCTGGTGGGGCTCCGCGGAGCAGATGGTCAGTGTTACCCGTACGGTAAGCCTTTCCGCCAAGGGTGTTGACCCGTGCGTGCGTGTGCTGTCCCCAGGCTTTGTCGGCGATCTGTCCGGCGCGCTGTCGTTGCGTCTTCCGGCCCTGGCAGCCGCCCGTCACAGCTCGATGTACCAGTTCCTCACGGCAAGCGACGGGCACGGTGGCGTCGGTACTCACTGGTGCGACGGCATCGCCTTTCACACCTACAACGCGCCGCTTGACGGCAAAAATATCGCCGGCGTAGACGACCTGCTTCGCCTGAAGAGAATGTTGGGCATGATGGGCGTTGGACTGCCGTTATACAACACCGAGTGCGGCTTCATCGCGCCGCATCCGTTCCGCGCGTTGCCGGCGGCGCAGCAAGCCGTGCACCTGAAACGCTTTGCCGCGCTGCAGGCAGCCATGGGCGTGCAAGGCCTTTATTTCTACTCGCACGATGACGATTTCGTCGGCAATCCTGCCATGCATACGGAGATTGCCGCCGCTGTCGATGAGCTGCAACGCTCGCTGGCAGGAGCCACGCTGCACCAGGTGGCCGTTGATAGCAATGGCGCAGTCAATCTCGTCACCGACGCAGGAGCGTTTACATGGTGAAAGCACTCGCAGCGCGCCGGGCCAAATTGGCCCAACTCGGCGGCGGATTTTGGGAGACCGTGCGCAACATCGGCTGGACGAGTTCCGGGCGCTTTCTGCGCATGGGCGGATCGCTGCTGGTGGGCACCATGGTCGTGCGCTACCTGGGGCCTTCGCAGTACGGTGCGTTCAGCTATGCCTTTGCGCTGTACGGGTTATTCAACATCGTCTCCAACCTTGGTCTCGACGTGCTTGTGGTTAGTGAAATTGCGCTGACCCGTGACGTGAAGGACGAAGAGGCGGTGCTCGGCACAGCCTTTTGGCTCAAGGTCGCCGCCAGCGTCCTCACCACCGCCGCCGCCACGCTTTACAGCTGGTGGGCGCACCCGCATGACACCGTGATCACGGTGATGGTGGCCATGCTTTCGATCGCGTCCATCGCGCAAGGGCTGGACGTGATCGATTACTTTTTCCAGGCGCGCACGCGCTCGCGACTGGCTGTGGTACCGCAGCTGTATGTGTTTGCGGCCAGCAACATCGGGCGGGTCATTGCCATCGTGCTGCGTGCGCCGCTACTGGTCTTCGGCCTCATCGCGTCGCTGGAGATCCTTGCCAGTGAGCTCGCACTGGCGGCCATTTATTGGAAGCACCATCGCAATCTGTTCCGCTGGACCTTTGGTCGTCAGCGCGCGCTGAATATGCTGCGCGTCAGCTGGCCGCTGATGCTGGCGAGCCTGTTGGTGATCGTCTACATGCGCACCGACCAGGTGATGCTGGGCAGCCTTTCCACCAGGGCTGTGGTGGGCCAATATGCCAGCGCCAGCCGCCTGTCGGAGATCTGGTACGCCATCCCCGCGTTGATCTGCAGCAGCGTCATGCCGCGCCTGCTGAAGCGCAAGGCCGATGAGCCCGAGGTGTACTACAGCCGCCTGCAGCGCACCTACGACATCATGGTGGCGCTCAGCGTTGGGCTCGCGCTGGCGACGACGTTGTTCGGCAAATACGTTGTGCTGCTGCTGTTCGGTTCGGCGTATCTGCCGGCGGTGGCGATCCTGCGCGTACACATCTGGACCGGGCCGTTTGTGTTCCTCGGCGTCACGTCCGGGATGCAGCTTGTGCATGAAAACCTGACGAAGATCTCGCTGCAGCGCAGCATTATCGGCGCGCTGGCAAACGTCGGCTTAAACTTTCTGCTGATCCCGCACTTTGGCGGAGTCGGCTCGGCGATGGCGACGCTGATTACGCAGGCGACGACGTCGTATCTGCTGGATGTGACCAACCGCAGCACGCGGCATATCTTCTGGATGAAGACGCGGGCGATCTTTGGGCTTTGGTTGTTCCGTCGTGGGCCGGGAGCAGAGGTTGGACCGTTAGCTGCCGAGGCGTAACTGACAAAAGACCAACGCAACGAGCGCGAAGGTCGCCAAGTTCCGCAACGAGAGCCGTGGCGAACCTTGGCGTTCGTTGCGCTCGTTGCGTTGGTCTTTAACGATACATCCAGAGCCTAAGTCTACGGGTAAATCCGGTTCAATGTCCGCGCAAACGGAATCGTCTCGCGCACGTGGTCCAGCCCGCAGACCCAAGCCACGCAGCGCTCAATGCCCATGCCGAAGCCAGAGTGCGGCACCGACCCGTACTTGCGCAGATCGAGGTACCACTGAAACGCCGCCATCGGCAGATAGTGCTGCTCGATGCGGCTCTTCAGCAGGTCGTAGTCGTGGATGCGCTGCGAGCCGCCGATGATCTCGCCATAGCCTTCCGGCGCCAGCACGTCGACACACAAGGCCTTTGTCGGATCCTTCGGGTCAGGCTGCATGTAGAACGCCTTCACCACGGCGGGGTAGCGATGCACCATCACCGGCTTGCTGAATAGGGACGAAATGTAGGTCTCATCCGGCGAACCGAAGTCGTCGCCGTACGTATGCGGGTGCTCGATCTTGCCGGCCTTATAGGCCTCTTCCAGCATGGTGTGCGCTTCGTCGTAGCTGAGCCGCGGAAACGATCCGCTGGTGTGCGCTTGGTGCGCGGGTTGTTGCTCTGCGGGAGCCTGGGCAGGGGCAGAAGCAGGTCTCTCCACTCCGGCGCTGTGCGCCTCCGGTCGAGAGGACAAATCAGAGGACAGGGCCGGTGGTGGCGGCTCAGAGGCGGCCGAATTGGGGCTAGGCGCAACGACGGCCTCCAGCGCCGGGATGTCGCGGCCGATGACCTGCAGGTCAGCTCGATGGTGCTCCAGCACACGCTTCACGATGTGCGTCAGAAAGCCCTCGGCCAAGCCCATCAGGCCCTCAAGGTCCAGATACGCGACCTCGGGCTCGATCATCCAGAACTCGGTGAGGTGTCGGCGCGTCTTCGACTTTTCCGCGCGGAACGTGGGGCCAAAGCTGTACACCTTGCCCAGCGCGAGCGCCGTCGCTTCGATGTAGAGTTGGCCACTCTGCGTCAGGTACGCCATCTCGTCTTCGAAGTACTTCATCTCGAAGAGCTCCGAGGTGCCCTCGCAGGCATTCGGCGTCAAAATCGGCGGATCGGTGCGCGTAAAGCCGTGGGTGTCGAAGTACTCCGCCGCCGCGCGCATGATGGCCGCCCGCACCCGCAGAATGGCCGACTGCCGCGGCGTCCGCAGCCAAAGGTGACGATGCTCCATCAGGAAGTCAACGCCATGCTCCTTGCGCGAAATGGGGTACGGTGTTTCTTCGGAGATGCGCTGTGTGACCTCGACACCGGTCACATCAAGCTCAACACCGGAGGGCGCACGCTGATCTTCGCGCACGCTGCCCACCACAATCAGCGACGACTCAAGCGTCAGGTTCTTAAGCGTCTCGAACAGCTCTTCGGACACCTGGGCTTTGGGCACAATGCCCTGCACGGTGCCGGAGCCATCGCGAAACGTGGGGAACAACAGCTTGCCGGAGCTGCGCAGGTTATACAGCCAGCCGCGCAGGGTGACGGTCTGGCCGATGTGGTTTTTCAGCTCGGCAATGGTGGTGACGGGGGCGTCGGCAGGCGTGCTTGGGAGCG
>CAXTRU010000128.1:497-932 GCA_964246665.1 uncultured Acidobacteriaceae bacterium | reverse complement strand
GCTGCCGTGCACCCGCAGTTTCGCTGCGCATCCCACGGCGGTGCGAGAAGCCTGCAAAGCAAATGCGCTGCCGGGAAGACCTTTACAGAACTTCGAGGCAGCGCGTTCGGCTATGCTTCCGGTTGCTCCTGTGATTGCTGTTGCATCTGCATCGCGGCGTCCTGTTGTGCCTGCAGCAGGGTGGCCGCTTCGGCGTCGGGGAACGGGTGGCGTTCCTTCAGCAGCTGCAGCGGTTGCGCGAACTCGGCCCGCGCTTCCGGATGCAGGGCACGCACACGCAGCAGCACTTCGCCCAACATCAAGCGTACGGGCAGGCTTGCCGGGTAGCGCACGACGAGATCGATCAACCCGCGCGTGGTTTCCCGTTCGCCCTGGATCAGCAACGGCGCATGCCGCGAGCTCATCGCGCAGTTGATGCCCAGCAGTTGCTCCAGC
>CAXTRU010000128.1:0-487 GCA_964246665.1 uncultured Acidobacteriaceae bacterium | reverse complement strand
GGGTTGAGTACCGCCCCGGCCGCGGCGGTTCCGGCGTGTCGCCAAATTGGCTGACCAGCGCAATGGCCAACTGCGGCCACAACGCCTGCGCCGCCCCGTGCAACTCGGGCCAGGTGAAGCTTGCGGTCATCGTCATTGGCTTAAACGTGGTTGGCTCCGAGGCGAATCCTCCGCCGAACGAGGGCACCTCGTCCTGAGGATCGCCGCCAAGTACCGTGGCATCGCCGCCCGGCACTGCGGGCCGGTCAGCGAGCGCGACCTCTTCGGCAGCCTCCGCGGACATGCTGCCCGGCAGCTCGCTCGGAGCCGTGTTGGCATCCATCGCCGTTGGCTGCGTTACGCTGCCGGACGTAACAGCCGCAGCCGCAGGAACAAGGCGCAACGTGACCGTACCGCCCTCCGGGGACGCCTGGATGTGGCTGGTCACCGCGGCCTTGGCGCCGGAGTCGCGGGCGTAGGCAGCGGCCGCATCGTCCGGCCAGGGCTG
>CAXTRU010000127.1:0-9183 GCA_964246665.1 uncultured Acidobacteriaceae bacterium | reverse complement strand
GTGTAGAACAGCTGCCGAAAGCCAACGCGGACGCCGAAGGTACCGGGGAGGATGTCTTTTTGGACGCCGAGATGGTAGTACACGGCGAAACGTCCCTGCGCAGGGGCACCTTCGCCGCCACCCCGTGTGGGCGCAAAGCGGATGCCGCCCAGGCCAGCGGAGGCGTATGGGCGAACGCCGAGCACGGTGTACGGTGGATTGACCAGGTAGCCGAGACTGAACTCGTCAGCCTGAGTTTGGATCGCGAGGGGCTGTACGCTGAGGTTTTCGGTGTAGCGCGAATAGCCGCCGTTGAACTCTGCGCCCATGTAGGGCTTCGCGGTGTAGCGGATGGTGACCAGGCCGCCAAAGGTGTTGGAAGGCGAGATGGTGACCGGCGCCTGGTTCGGCCCGGCGTTGGTTGCCGGGATCGTGACGGGGCCGCTGGTCGAAGAAGAAAACTCACCGACGCCCTGCAGGCCGAGATCGATTTTGGAGAGCTGTTGCTGCAGCTTGGTCTGGGCAGAGGCGCCGACCGCCAGAAGAGCGATACCGGCAGCCGCGAAGAACATAGAGGAACGAATCAAAGGAAAGCAAGCTCCGAGCGCAGGTTGCAGCCAGGGGTTAGTGTACCGCCTTCAAACGACGTGCGTGGAGGGCGATGCGCGACAGGGCTGTGCCTAGTAGACCGACGACCAGGCCGCAGGTGAGCGCTGTCGCCGTTCCGACGCGCGGATTTGCCGCATCAGGTATGAGGAAACGCAGGCCCATTGCAAGAGCGACGGACAGCGTCGCGGCAAGCCAGAGGGGAAAGCCACGCCAGACGTTGGCGATCAGGGCGGCCGAGGTGAGCAGCAGGGCAGCAACGGCGGCGGCTCGCAACGGATGCTGCGCGAGCGCGGCTGCGGCGAGCAGAACGAGCGTCAGGCCAAGGGCACCGGGAACGATGCGGCCGGGCCGGTTGAGCTCAACGAAGACGAGGCAAACGCCAAGTGCCGCCATCACGACAGCCTGGTTCGGCGTGGCTGTCGCGACGAGGGTGGTCAGGCGATTTGCAAATGCTAGAAGCTCAGCGATCATGCCTTGGCAAGGGGTCGAAGGCTCGAGGGGTTAGAAGCGTCCTCGGCTTAGCGAACGGCTTGACCTCGGCTTTGGAGTGCCTGCTTCAGGCCGAGCGCTTCGCCGTTCTGGGGTTCGAGTTGGAGCGCTTGCGAAACCTCGTCGGCGGCGACACCCAGGGCATTTTTGGCCATGTCGAGACGCGCGAGTATCAGCAATGCCGCTGCGTTGGGTTGCAGGCGCAAGGAGGTTTGGGCCTCCGTGCGGGCCTGTTCTGCTTCGTTGCTGCGCTCGCGAACCTGCGCGAGACCGGCATGGGCCGCGGCACTCCTGGGGTCTGCCGTGATGGCCTGCTGGAAGTTGGCCTCAGCCTGGGGCAGGATCCCCTGCAGGAGTGCGTCATGGCCGAGCGCAATATACTCGGTGGCCTGCTGAGCGGGAGCCAGGGTGCTCATGCGCATGGCGCGAATCTGGGCGAGCTGAAACGCGGCCTGCCGGTAGCTGGTTTCCGACCAGGAGCGATGAATGCGCTCCACGGGGCCGAAGCCGCGGGCGTCTGTCGGCGGCAGCTTGGAGCCGGGCGCGGCGGCCTTGAGCTGACGTTGCAATTCGAGCGCCTCGTTGTCGCTGGGCCTCAACTTGAGCGCGGCGCCGGCTTCGCTGAGGGCGCTGGCAGTGTCACCGCGGCGAAAGTAGGCGATGGCGAGATTGTAGTGGTAGTCCTCGTCGGAGGGGTCTGCCGTGGTGGCGCGGCGAAACAGGTCGACGGCGTCCTTGTTCTGTCGGCTGAGCGCGACGCCCTCGTCGTTGACCACCTCGGGCAGCGGGAGCCGCTCGGCGACAGCGGCAAAGGCGGTCTGCGCGCCGGCGTAGTTGGTGGTGTTGAAGCGGGCCAGGCCAAGAAAGAAGCCGGCCTCCAGTGCGAGCGGGTTGGCCTGGGGCACCTTGCTGAGTGTCGCGGCTGCGGCGGCAAAATCCCGCTGTGCGAACTGCTCTTTGCCTAGCGCGAGGAGAGCGGCGGCGAAGTCTGGGGAGAACTTGACGGCCTCTTGCAAGCGCCCGACGCGTTCGGTGGGCGAGGTGGCGTCCGTGCCCCGGATGTAGTCCTCAAACGCGGGAAGCGGAACCGCACCTGGGGCGGCGGTGAACGTGCTTTCGGCTACGTTGAAGTGCGGGTCGATGGCGCGGGCGACCTTCCACGCGATGGCGTTTTCGGCGTCGAAGAGCTTCGGCAGGTCGGCAGAGTCGTCCACCTGCTGGGACAAGTGGAGGTCGTCGATGGACAGGGTGCGTGCCTGTACGCTGATGTGGTTATTGGCCACACTATAGCTGCCGAGGATGACGTAGTTGGCGTCGAGCTGGCGTGCGATCTGGATGGTGGTTGCGCGCGAAGGGCGGAAGTCCTTGGGCAGACCGAGATGATCGTAGGCGTAGGTGCGGTCGTCGTGCGAGATGGTGAGAAAGCCCGAGGTGTTCAGGCGCCGGTCCAGGGTGTCCGGGAAGCTATCGCCGATCCAGTTCAGGGACGGGTTGCCGGACTTGTTCTCAAACGGCAAAACCAGGACGACTCGACCGGCCGGGGTCGCGGCGTTCTGCGCGAAGAGCCGTTCGGATGGGGCAAAGATCGCCGCTGAAAGCAAGCCAAGGGCGGAGAGCTTCGAACGAAACCGCATGAAACGATTATAAGTTGGTGCTGTGTTGTACTCCTGGTGGTCAAGCGCCAGCGGCCTGGCGGTTTTCCCGGCCGCGCTCGCCGCCGCGCTCACCCCCCCCCCCGAGCTATGGCGTGTTGGAGATCTGGCGCTGCGCACCGGCGGTGGTGATGGCGCTGGCAGTGGGCAGTTGCGAGGTGTTCCAGCCGCCTCCGAGAGCCTGGATCAGTTGGACGGCCGCGGTCATCTCGCTCACGCGGAGTGTGACCTGCGTTTGCTGGTTATTGAGCAAGGTGGTTTGTGCGGTGAGGACGTTGAGGAAGGGGTCGAGGCCGGTGCGGTAACGTTCCGTGGCAATGGCCAGGTAGCGCTGCGAAGCGTCGACGGCCAGGTTTTCGCGGGTGAGTTGGTCGGAGCTGACGCGGATGGTGGAGATATAGTCTTCGACCTGCTGGAAGGCGGTCAGGACCGTCTGCCGATAGGTGGCCAGGTCGGCGTCGTACTGTGCCTGGTACTGGGCGACGGTGGATTTGCGCAGGCCGGCGTCAAAGATGGTCTCCGTCGCGGTGCCGGTGGCTGACCAGAAGAGTGCTGGAATCGAGAACAGGCTGGTGATGGACGAGGCTTCCAGGCCGCCGCGACCGGTCAACGCAATGCTGGGATAGTAGAGGGCCTTCTCAGCGCCGATCAGGGCGTTGGCTTCGGCAAGGGTGCGCTCGGCGGCGGCGACATCGGGGCGGCGCTGCAGCAGTTCGGAGGGCACGCCAACGGGAATGGCCGGGACCGGGGTCGTGAGGTCGCGCACGGGAAGCGAAAACTCGGACGCGGGCTTGCCGATGAGGGTGGCGATGGCATGCTCGTAGATGGCGCGGTTGGAGGCGATGCCGGCTCCGCCCTCTTCGGCCTCGCGAAGGGTCACTTCGGCCTGGGCAGTGGCTTCGGGGCTGTCGATGCCTGTCTCCACGAGGGCGCGGGTGAGTTCCAAGGCCTGGCGGTCGGCTTCGACGGTGCGGTTGTACAGGTCCTGGAGAGCGTCTTGGCCGCGGAGCTGGAAGTAGTATTCGGCAAGCGCGGCTTGTTCGGTGAGGCGTTCGTTTTCGAGGTCGGCTGCGGAGACCTGGGCCGCGAACTGGTATTCGCGGATCTGGCTGCTGATGCGGCCCCAAAGATCGGGTTCCCAGGAAACGTCAAAGGGCAGGGTGAGTGCGGTGGAGGTGCTGCCGGTCGTGGTGGCGGTGCTGGCCGTGCCGCCGGTGCCGGTTCCTGTTCCGGTGCCCGTGCCTGTTCCGGTGCCGGTGGTGCCCGTGGTTCCGCTGCCGGCGGAGCTGGTTCCGAAGCCGCGCAGAGCGGAAGCGGACTTGGTGCGCTGGTACTCCGGCGCGGTGGACAGCGTGGGGTACAGCTGCGCCCGGTACTGCCCGACGATGGCGCGGGAGGCGAGGAAATTCTGGAAATACGTGGCGATGTTTTGGTTGTTGATGTCGAGCTGCTCTTCAAGGCCGTTGAGCTCGGGCTCGTTGAAGATCTCCCACCACTTGCCTTTGATGACGGCGTCTTGGGGGTTGGCGGGCCGCCACGTTCCGGGAGGCACGTTGCTGTACGCGGCTGGCTGGCCTTCTTTAAAAAGGGGTGGCGCTGTCGCCGCGGCGGAGGCGTTTGGAGAGACGTATTTTGGACCGACGCGGCAGCCGGCAAGCAGGGTGGTGGCAAGGAGCAGGGCGGCTGCGGCGTGACGGCGCGTGTTGGGGGCGCTGCGGTCTTGCGTGGATGAAGCCGTTAGACCGGATTTTGCTTTGCTGCGTTGAGGCTCGACACTCCCTACATTGTGGTTCGCGGAGGAGATGTGGGTCGTTGTTGAAACAGCAGGTTCCCCGTGCGGGGAATGACAGAGAGAAGAAAGACGAGATGACGGTTTCGTGGTTCGCGAGCTACGGAGAAAGGAAATGACAGCGGATTCCTCGTTTGATGAGGGACAGAAAGCGAAGCGAGGGTTTCGCAAACGAAGATGGCGGAAGCTAAGCATAGTTTCTAGGCGAGCGAGTGCTGTGGTGCGGTTGGGTCGTGAACGGGACCGTGGTCTTCGCCGACCAAACGGATGCGAAGACGGTCCATGAAGAGATAGATGACGGGCGTGGTGTAGAGCGTCAGCGCCTGGCTGACGATGAGGCCGCCGATGATGCTGATGCCCAGCGGACGGCGCAGCTCCGAGCCCATGCCGGTGCCGATAGCCAGCGGAACCGCGCCGAACAGAGCCGCGACCGTGGTCATCAGGATGGGGCGGAAGCGGAGGATGGAAGCCTCGAAGATGGAATCGCGGGTGTTTTTGCCCTCGGTGCGCTCGGCGTTCAGGGCGAAGTCGATCACCATGATGCCGTTCTTTTTTACGATCCCGATCAGCAGGACGATGCCGATGATACTCATCACGTTCAGGTCCGTGTGCGTGATGATGAGCGCAAGGACGGCGCCGAGCGACGCCGGCGGCAAGGTGGACAGGATGGTGAGTGGATGAATCAGGCTCTCGTACAGGATGCCGAGCACGATGTACACCGCAACAATAGCGGCAGCGACGAGGTAGGGCTCGGTGGTGAGCGAATCCTTGAAGGCCTGCAACGTGCCGGAGAACTGCCCGTGCACCGCTTGCGGAAAGTTAAGCTGCTGCTGTAGCTGCTGGATCTTCTGTGTCGCCTGGCTCAGGGAAACGTTGGGCGCTAAGTTGAACGACACCGTGGAGGAGGGGAACAGGCCCGTGTGGTTGACCGACAACGGCATGGTGGAGGGAGCGTACTTGACCACGGAGCTCAGCGGGATGGGACCGCCACCCTGTTTGGGGATGAGGTAGGTGTTCTTGAGCCCATCGGGCGACTGCCAGTACTTCGGGGCCACTTCCATCACAACGTAGTACTGGTTCAGCTCGGAGTAGATGGTGGACACCTCGGCCTGACCGAAGCCGTCATACAGGGTCTGGTCCAGCACCTGTGGCGTCAGCCCGAGGCGCGCGGCTGTTTGGCGGTCATAGGTGAGCAGGGCTTGCAGACCGTGGCTCTGCTGGTCGGTATTGACGTCCTGAAAGCCGGGCGCCTTCTTCAGCGCGGCCAGGAGGAGCGGGCCGTACGTGTTCAGTTGGTCGGTGTTCTCGGTTTCCAGCGTGTATTGGTAGAGCGCATTGCCCTGGCGACCGCCGATGCGGATGTCCTGACTGGGCTGGAGAAAGACCGCCGCCCCTGGAATCTTGCCCAGCTGTGGCCGGAGGCGATTGATGATCTCGGCCGCGCTGGAGTGCTTCGGGCGTTCGTTAAGCGGCTTCAGCGCGACATAAGTGAAGCCGCCGTTCATGGCTCCCTGGCCGCCGGTGAAGCCCATCACATTCTGTACGCCGGGGTCCTTCTTGATGATGGCGACCGCCTGCTGCACCGCCGCGCGCATGGCGTAGAACGAGGTGTCCTGCGGGCCCTGCATGCCGCCCTGCAGGGCGCCAATGTCCTGTTGCGGGAAGAAGCCTTTGGGCACCTGAATGAGGAGAAAGACATTGAGGCCGAGCGTGCCGATGAACACGATCAGGACAATCGCTGGATTATCGAGCACCCAGATAAGGCTTTTGCGGTAGCCGTTCACGATCGCATCGAACATGCGCTCGCTCCAGCGGTATACGCGGCCGTGTTCGATCTCGTGCTCGGGCTTCAGGATGCGGGAGCACATCATCGGTGTCGTCGTCAGCGAGATGATCATCGAGACAAAGATGGCCGACGCAAGGGTGATGGCGAACTCGCGGAACAGCCGGCCGATAATGCCGCCCATCAGCAAGAGCGGGATAAAGACCGCGATGAGCGAGATGGAGATGGAGAAGACGGTGAAGCCGATCTCTTCGGCGCCGAGCAGGGCAGCCTCGATGGCGGTGTAGCCGTTTTCCAGGTGGCGCGAGATGTTTTCCATGACGACGATGGCGTCGTCGACGACAAACCCTGAGGCAATGGCAAGTGCCATCAGCGACAGGTTGTCGAGCGAGAAGCCCGCGAGGTACATGATGGCGCAGGTGCCGATGAGGGAGACCGGCACAGCGACTGCCGGGATCAGCGTGGCGCGGAGATTGCGCAGGAACAGGAAGACGACAATGATCACCAGGACGACCGAGATGATCAGCGTACGCTCGATGTCAGATACCGACGCGCGGATTGTGGTGGTGCGGTCGATGACAGTGACGAGATGTTCGCCGTTGGGGATGGTCGCTTCCAGCGAGGGCAGGGCTGCCTTGATGGCGTCGACCGTGGTGATGATGTTGGCGCCCGGTTGCCGGAAGATGAGCAGCTGCACGGAAGGCTTGCCGTTGAGGAAGCCGGCCTGGCGGATGCTCTGTTGACCGTTGGTGACCGTGGCTACGTCCTGAAGCCGGACAACGCCGCCATTGTGGTAGCCGATGACCAGGGGCTTGTAGGCGTCGGCCTTGGAGATTTGATCATTGGCGAGGATGTCGGCGGTGTACTCGCCATTGGCGATCTGGCCCTTGGCGGAGTTCGAGTTTTGGCCGGAGATAACGCTCTGCACCTGCGGCAGGCTGATGCCGTAGCTGGCGAGCTGATCGGGGTTGACGTCCACGCGCACGGCGGGCAGCGACGCGCCGACCGCCGTCACTTCGCCCACGCCGTTGATCTGCGAGACGCGCTGCTCGATGACCGTGGAGGCCTCGTCGTAGAGCGTGGGGACGTCATAAACGTCGGACTGGAGGCCGAGCACCATGATGGGGGAGTCGGCGGGATTGACCTTGCGGTAGGTCGGGTTGGCCGGCAGGTTGGCGGGCAGGTAGGAGCGTGCGGCGTTGATGCCGGCTTCGACGTCACGGGCCGCGCCATTGATGTCGCGGGACAGATCAAACTGCAACGTAACCGAGGTGCTGGAAAGCGAGGACGACGAGGTCATCTCGGTGACGCCGGCGATGTGGCCGAACTCGCGCTCGAGCGGCGTGGCGACCGAGGAGGCCATGATGTCCGGGCTGGCGCCGGGAAGCGACGCGGCCACGGAGATGGTGGGGAAGTCGACCTGCGGCAGCGGGCTGACGGGAAGGACGGTGAAGGCGATGGCCCCCGCGATGGCCACGGCGATGGTGAGCAGCGTGGTGGCGACGGGGCGTTCGATGAAGATGCGGGAGGGGTTCATGCAGCCCTCCGGGAAGTGGCGGCGCTACGGGCAGACAGCAGGTTCCCCGTTCGGGGAATGACAACAAGAAAGGCAAGAGCAAAAAGAAAAGCGAGAGCAACAAGAGAAGGAAGAGCAAAAAGAGAAGGAAGAGCAAAAGCAGACAGCTGATTCCTCGCTCGAGGAGCGGAGAGGCCGATAGACAAACGCGCATTCCCTTCGGGAATGACAACAAAAGAAGCAAGGGCAACGGCAACAGCGAACGCAGTGGCGGCCATCATGCGTGCTCCAGTTGGCGTTGTTTGGAGCCGCCGGTGGGGTGGTTGTCGGGGTGCTCGATGGTGCTCTTGTTGGTTTTGCGGCCGGCGAGGCGTTGCGCGATGTTGTCGAAGAAGATGTAGATCACCGGCGTGGTGTACAGGGTGAGCACCTGCGAAAACAGCAGGCCGCCGACGATGGTGACGCCCAGCGGACGGCGCAGCTCGGCGCCGATGCCCGTGCCGAAGGCCAGCGGCAGGCCGGAAAGCAGCGCGGCCAGGGTAGTCATCATGATGGGGCGGAAGCGGAGCAGGGAGGCCTGATAGATCGACTCGGTGGAGCTGAGCCCCTGGTGGCGTTCGGCTTCAAGCGCAAAGTCGACAATCATGATGCCGTTTTTCTTCACGATGCCGATGAGCAGGATAATGCCGATGATGGCGACGATGTCGAGATCGAGGTGGAAGAGCTCCAACGCCAGCAATGCGCCGACGCCGGCAGACGGTAGTGTGGACAGGATGGTGACCGGGTGGATGTAGCTCTCGTACAGCACGCCGAGCACGATGTACACGGTGACGAGCGCGGCCAGGATAAGCAGGCCCTCGTTGGACTGTGAGCCCTGGAACGCGGCGGCGGTGCCCTGGTAGTTGGCAACAACCGAGGCCGGGAAGTTGGCGTCCTTGACCACCTTGTCGATGGCGGTGAGGGCCTGGCCGAGCGAGTAGCCATGCGCCAGGTTAAAGCTGATGGTCACTGCCGGGAACTGCCCCTGATGGTTGATTGAGAGCGCTTCACTGGAGGTTTCAAGGTGGGTGAAGGCGCTGAGCGGAACAGGGTTGGATGAAGCCGTGGCTCCGCCGGTCGAAGAGCCGCCGCCACCGCCGCCCGAGGATGCCGTGGAGCCGGTCGCGCCGTTGGTGCCCACGGTGGAGCGCGGGTTGCCCGAGGCTGAGGTGGTGGCGCGGGAGCCGATGCCGGTGCTGAGCCCGGTAAGCGTGGACCGGGCGCCGCTGGTGCCGGAGGTGGAGAGCGCGGACGTGCCGACGGCGCTGCCCGTACCCGCCGATGCGCTGATGTTGCCGGAGCTGAGGGCGGAGGTGGAGGAGGCGTG
>CAXTRU010000126.1:0-9226 GCA_964246665.1 uncultured Acidobacteriaceae bacterium | reverse complement strand
CGTAGTCCTTGAAGATCTCCAGCGCGTTGGCACTGGTGAGCATCTCGTTGTGCTTTACGATGTTGACGTTCTTGTTCAGTCCCTTGAGCATCACTTCGGCGGAGTCCACCTTCAGCATGCCCACGGTGGACTGCGAGTGGATGATCTGCCGTTGCAGGTTGCTCTCGTCCACAACGTCGAAGTCGACCAGACCGATCGTGCCCACACCGGCCGCCGTCAGATATAGCGCCAGTGGCGCGCCCAGCCCGCCTGTGCCCACGCACAACACCTTGGCGGCTTTCAGCTTTTGCTGGCCTTCCATGCCCACCTCGGGCAGGATCAGGTGTCGCGAGTAGCGGGCGATCTCTTCGTTGGTGAGCTTCGGGAGTGCGGCGGCGTCAAGGGCGGGATGTTCAAGGGTTGGCATGGCGTGTTCCTGTATGGCAGATGCTTTGCGGGACCTGAAGTTGCGCTGCGAGCGGCATGAGGCGCTCCGCTCCTGAGTGTACGGTGCATCGCGCAGGTTGTGGGACAGATGCTAGAGTGCTGACAACTTCCTTTTGGAGCTCCCCTTTTATGCCCCACCTGGTCCTGCGAACGCTGGCGTTAGCCGTTGCCGTCCTGTCTACCGCGCCTGCCTTCACGCAGGGTACGCCCGCTCCGCTGCCGCCCATGGGATGGAACAGCTGGAACCACTTTGCCAGCAAGGTGACCGATGCCGACGTGCGTTCAGCCGCGGACCAGATGGTAAGTACGGGGATGCGCGATGCAGGGTATGTCTACGTGAACTTGGATGACACCTGGGAAGGGGAACGGGACGCGGAAGGCGTGCTGCACACGAACAAGAAGTTCCCGGACATGAAGGCGATGGTCGACTACGTCCACTCGAAGGGGCTGAAGTTCGGCATCTACTCGTCTCCGGGACGCAAGACCTGCGGCGGGTACGAGGGGAGCTTCGGGCATGAGGAACAGGACGCCAAGATGTACGCGGCCTGGGGCGTCGATTACCTGAAGTATGACCTGTGCTCGTTTGAGGACAACATGGCAGACGCGCGCAAGCAGCATCCGGAAGATCCGCAGGTAGGGTTCAAGCTGATGATCGCGGCGTACCGCAAGATGGGCGATGCGCTGAAGGCGACCGGGCGTCCGATCGTGTACAGCCTCTGCCAGTATGGCGTGGATCAGCCGTGGATCTTCGGCCCGCAGGTGGGCGCGCAGCTGTGGCGCACGACGGACGACATCAATGACACGTATGAGCGCATGATCGTGATCGCCCAGGGGCAGACCGACATTGGCAAGTACGCCGGCGCCGGCCACTGGAACGATCCGGACATGCTGGAAGTGGGCAACGGCGGCATGAGCTATGACGAGTACAAGACCCACATGAGCCTGTGGGCGATGTTAGCGGCGCCGCTGCTGGCGGGCAATGACTTGAGCAAGATGAGTGAGGCGGACCGGGGTATCCTGACCAACCGCGAGGTGATCGCGATTGACCAGGATCCGCTCGGCAAGCAGGCGGAGCGCGTGTGGCAGCGGGGAGATTTCAGCGTGTGGCGCAAGCCGCTCAGCGGTGGACGCGTCGCGCTGGCCGTGGTGAACACGACGTGGCAAACCCGGCTGATCCCGGTCGACCTGAAGTCGGTTGGCCTGACAGACGGGATGCAGACGCGCGATGTGTGGGCAGGCAAAGACCTCGGCCGATGGTCAGGCACGAAGGTGATCGGCGTTCCGAGGCACGGGGTGCAAGTCTATGTGCTGAGCCGCTAGGCGCCGCGAAGGTGAGGGCGGCCCTGGGCTGGGGCGGAGTCAACAACCGCCGGCGATGGAAGGGATAATGGTGAGTTCAGCCGCATCGGCGACGCCGGTTTCTTCCTTCTCCGGCAGGTAGCGCACGTCTTCGTCGTTCAGATAAACGTTGACGAACGAGCGCAGCTTGCCGTCAGGCGTGAACAGATGATTTTTTAGCGCGGGGTAGGCTTCGACCAGGCCCTGCAAGCCTGCCGCAACCGTTGTGCCGCCCACGTTCACGGTCTCCTGCTTATCCGTGTACGCACGCAGCGGTGTGGGGATGTGAATCTTCATAAGCTGATTATCGCCTCTGCGAGGGTGTGTCAGCAGTGTCAGATGCTAGCCGACGGCAATCGGCTGCGGAGCAAAGGCTTTGTCGTCCTCGCCCGTGCCGTTCAGCAGGAAGCTATTCGTCACGGTAGCTTTGCCCGTGGTCTTGTCGCCATCCACGGCGGTAATCATATAGCTGCAACCGAACCAGTGGGCCTCGGCAAAGTCCGTTGCCGACCACATGGCCGGGTGGTCCGGGTGGAGTGGTAGAAACCGACGATGTCCATGCCCAGCTTGCGGCCTTCGCGCTGGGCGGCGATCAACTCGCGTGGGTCGATGTGATAGCGGTTATGCGCGGAGTCCGTGCGCGTGTTGCCTGCGCGCAGCAGCGACTGCACCTCGGTGCCGCTGTCGCTCACCTTGCCGAGCATGATGCCGCAGCACTCATACGGGTAGGTCTCCTCACCGTGAGCGCGGATCTGGTCATAGAGCTGTTGTGAAACCTTCAACGGAGCTACGTCAACGGCAGCGCTCATGCGTTTTGACCCGCGTACACTTCACTGTCCACGGCATCGGCGGCAGCGGCCTCCGGAGTCGGTTCGCTCCAGAAACGCTCGCTCAAGTACTTATCCGCTGAGTCGCAAAGAATGGTGACGATGACGGCTTCACGACCAGCGTTGGCCTCTTCTTCCGCAACATCAACGCAGCTGGCGACGGCCGCCGCTGCGGAGATCCCGACCAGCAGCCCCTGCGAGCGCGCCAGCCGCTTGCACATGGCATAGGCGCGCTCGGTGGGCATCTCGATGTTGCGATCGGCGAGGTGCTCGTCGTAGATGGGCGGCACAATCGCCGTGGGCATGTGCTTCAGGCCTTCCAGTCCGTTGAACGGCGAATCCGGCTGCATGGAGTAGCACTTGATCCCCGGGTTGAGCTCGCGCAGGCGGCGCGTGGTGCCCATAAAGGTGCCGCTGGTGCCCAGGCCGGCGACAAAGTGCGTGATGCGCCCGTGGGTCTGCTCCCAGATCTCATTGGCGGTGCCGTAATAGTGGGCACGCCAGTTGTTTTCGTTACCGTACTGGTCTGCGTAGAAGTACTTGTCGGGGTTCTCAGCGGCCAGCTTGCGCGCCATGCGGATCGCGCCGTCAGAGCCGTCCGCCGGGTTGGTGTAGATGATCTCCGCCCCGTAAGCGTTGACGATGTGCTTGCGCTCCGGGCTGACGTTGGACGGCATACACAGCGTGACAGGGAAGCCCTGCGCCGCGCCCAGCATCGCATACGCGATGCCAGTGTTGCCGCTCGTGGCATCGAGCAGTGTCTTGCCTGGCGTCAGCAGGCCCTTGCGCTGTGCGTCACGCACGATGGCGGAGGCGGCCCGGTCCTTGACGCTGCCTCCCGGGTTTGCCCACTCGGCCTTGCCGAGAATCTGCACCCCGCTCAGGTGCTCGGTGAGCCGCTCCAGCCGCACTAGCGGTGTATGGCCCACGCGATCCAGCAGCGAGGTCCCAAGCTTCTCCCCTGCGGCGTTGTCCGTACCCTTTGCGAACGTCCCCTGTGCCACGTCCGTCATGTCTGCAACCATTCCTTCCGTCTCGTAGGCCGACCTTGTTTGAACCCGCGCGGGGCAGTGTGCGACAGTTTAGATGCGAGTGTAGCCCAGGCCCCGCGGTCAACGACCAGCGGTCGCGCTGCCCGGGCAGCTTTGCCCGGAGCCCAACGCCCCAATGCGCAACAAGATCAAGCAAACCCAAGAGCTGACCTTTGACGGGGTGCTGTCCACCCTCGGTAACGAAAGATTCGATGTTGCGCCGGCCTCCGGCGATGCAAAGAGCGTGGGCGGCGCGCGCCGCGTCAGCAAGTACGGCTGCGCGGCCGAGATCGCGCCCGGCCCGGGTAAAGACGCCCCCACGCGGGTGCTGGCCAAGGCCGGATGGGTGCTGAACGGCGAGATCTCCCGGCTGGTGGACCATGGCTACCAGAAGTTCCTGGAAACCTCGAAGCTGCGCATCCCGGCCACGGCCGAGCACCTGCGCTGCATCCAGCGCTTTGACCAGGAGCTGCGCACCGCGATCGGCGCCATGAGCCTGTACAACGAGTCCATGGGTACCACCAGCAATGTGTACAACTACGATCGCCTGAAGGGCCGCGAAACGGTCTAGGACTTGCGAGGTTAGCGTTTGCCGCCGCGGCTGCGCTGCCACTCACGGTAGGCTTCGCTTTTGCCCAGGCCGCGCGCTTTGGCTACACGCTTCAGAGCGTCCTTCTCGCTCAGACCTTCGCGTACGGCGGCCGCGATCTCTTCACTCAAGGTGAGTTGCGCCGCAGGGCTGTCGTCTGCGTCGCCCTTCGCGGGCGTGCTGCCTTCCAGAAGCAGCACCATCTCGCCGCGGACGACGTCGCGAGCCCTGAAGTCCGCCAGCAACTCGCCCGCGGTCCCGCGCACGAACTCCTCATGCAGCTTGGTCAACTCGCGAGCCACAACGACTCTCTGTGCCGGGCCGAAGACCTCCACCACATCTGCCAGCGCCTCAAAAATGCGGTGAGGCGTTTCGTAGAGGACGTGCGTCCTAGCTGTGCCTGCGGTGAGTTCGCGCCGTGCGCCCTCAAGGAAGGTGCGCCGCTGCCCGCTCTTGGACGGCAGAAAGCCGTCAAAGGCGAAGCGCTCTGTGGGCAAGCCGCTGGCCACCAGGGCAGAGATCACTGCGTTCGCGCCGGGGATGGGGAAGACGTTTGCGCCTGCAGCGATGGCGGCCTGCACCAGCGCTTCGCCAGGATCTGCGATCCCCGGCATGCCTGCGTCGCTAACCACAGCGATGCGTGCGCCTTCCTGCAAAGCGGCCACCAACTCCGAAGCACGGCCTTGCTCGTTGTGCAGGTGGTAGCTGATTAACGGCTTCTTGATCCCGAAGTGGTTCAGCAGCTTCTGCGTTTGCCGGGTGTCTTCGCAGGCGATGCGATCCACCGATCGCAGCACGCGTAACGCCCGCAACGTGATGTCTTCGAGGTTGCCAATCGGCGTGGCCACGACATACAAACCCGGCGCTAGAGGCCGGTCAGCGCCCATTCGCTCCGGCGAGGCCGCAGGCGTTGCGTCGTCATCAAAGCCTGGCTCACTCACGCGTCGCGTTCCACCGTTGCCGCGCGTGCAATCTGCAGTTGGCCCACGGCGCGCTCAAGGCTTGCGGGCGTCAAGATGCCGACCATCGCGCCGTTTTCCACCACGGGGATGAACTCGCCGGCGCCCATCGCGGTAGCCCGTCGCAGGGCATCGCCGATCTTCTCGTCCGGTACGGCGGCGTGCAGTGAGCGCGTCATGGAGCCTTGCAGAAAGCCGTCGCCTTCCACGCGAAGACGCGTCGTCAGCGTGGCGCGAGAAATCCAGCCGACCAGCCGCTCGCCGCGCAGAACGGGGAAGATCTCCTGCACGGTGTGGGCGCTTTGGCGCAGGGCATCGCGCAACGTGGTGGAGGCGTTCAGCGGCTTGTATTCGGTTAGCATGACATCGCGCACCTCCACCGACATCGCCTCCGCCGAGCCCATGTTGGCGACACGGTTCAGCGAGCTTGTCAGCAGTAGCGTAAGGCCGAGCAGCACCGGCCACAACAGCCCAAAGGCAAATCCGGACACCACAAACGCCAAGGCAAGCGCGGTGCCGATGCCGAAGGCGGGCCTTCGCTTGAAGGCACCCGTGACTCCGTTTGCTGGCGGCTGTTGTTGCGGCTTGGGTGGTTGCGCACGCATCATCTTGCGTGTGGGCAGCGCAGCCGAAGGCAGCAGGTTGACTACGCCTACAAGCACCTGCAGCCACACCGCACTGCGAAGAATATGACCGATGGCAATCCATGGCTGGCTCAGCAGACGTACATGCGGATCGATGCCGTAGCAGGAGCCCAACAGCAGCAGCGCGACGAATAGGTTTGCGGCGGAGCCGACGGCGGTGATGATGCGTGTGTTCTTGGCCGGCAAGCCACCCTGCTTGGGTGCCAAGGCCATCACGCCGCCAACGGGCAACAAAAACAACGCACGCAACGGCATGCCGAAGTAGGCTGCCGTGATCGCGCGTGCGGCTTCACGCACCAGCACCGCCGCACACAGCGCAAGCCACAACGCGAGCCCGCGCATCACGCTGCCCGTGGCTACCACGGAGTAGCCGGCCGCCAAGGCAAGCAGCAGGAACAGCGAAATGTGCACCCGTACCTGCACACCGAACCAGCGCCCGGCCGGAAGTGAAAACTGAAGCACATCCTGATTGTAGGGTGCGGCTGCCGACAGGTCTGGCGCGCTATGCTCAAAAAGCGAGATGCGGGTGATTGCAGGCGAGTTTCGGTCCCGTCCCCTGACTGCACCACGCGGGATGGGCACCCGTCCCACAAGCGACCGCCTGCGGGAAACGCTCTTCAATGTGCTTGGCCCGCGGGTGCAGGGAGCGCGCTTTGCCGACCTGTATGCGGGGTCTGGCGCGGTGGGTATTGAGGCCCTGAGCCGTGGTGCGGCGTACAGTTCTTTTGTGGAGCAAGCAGCCCCGGCGTTGGCGGCTTTGCTAAAGAACCTAGCGACACTGGGCATCAGCGACCGAGCCAGTGTCGCTGCTCAAATTGTCGCCAAAGCGCTCGCAAAGACTTCAGAAAAGCCGTTCGACGTTGTCTTCCTTGACCCGCCGTATGAAGCGGCTGCGGAGTACAACCTAGTCTTGACGTTTCTGGCAGAGCACCATGACGTGCTGCTGGCTCCGGAGGCCGTCGTTATAGCAGAACATGCGAAGCGGCACCCGTTGGCTGAGCGCTACGGGGTGCTGGAGCGCACCCGTGTGCTGCTGCAAGGCGATGCTGCGCTCAGCTTCTTTGCGATTCGGCGAATTCAGCCCGAGACACCACAAGCTTAGCGCTAGCCTGTCGGCAGGAGTCGCTGCTGCTTGCTCTTCAGGTCTGCCAATAGCTGCTCCACCCGCTCGTCTTTTTCCAGCGCTGCAAAGCGCTCGTCGAGCGAGGCTGTGTCCGCTGTGGCTTGCGCCTTCACCTCGCTCGCCTCCACACGGCTCTTCACGCGGTCGAGTGTCTGAAGTGAATCTACGCCAGCAATGCCGCTTTCTGCTGTGTTTGCGCGGTTTTCTGCTGCCCTGGCGACCATGCGCGCACGCCGGTGTTGCGCAATCAACACCTCACACTGGGTCTTTGTCTCCGCCAGCTTGCCTTGCAGCTTGGTGTACGTTGCCCGAAGCGCCTCCGCTTCGGCGGCCTGGTCCGTGACCTGCGCGCGGAAAGCGTCAAGCGTAGCCTCATGGTGCAATGCCCGCTCCAACGCTGCTCGCGCCAGGCCATCTTCACCCTTGCTGACGGCGAGCTCGGCTTTACGGTGCCAGCTGGCTGCGGTCTGCTCCTGTTCCGCCGCTTTCTTCTCCAGCAAGTGTTGATCGGCAAGCGCGATCGCGACCTGCGTCTTCACCTGTAGCAGCTGGTTTTCCATGTCCAGCACGAGCTGTCGCAACATCTTTTCCGGATCTTCCGCGCGCTCCAGAAGGTCGTTCAAATTGGCACGAAGAAGGGTGGCTACGCGTTCCATCAGAGCCATGGAGGTGTTCCTTTCCTGAGGCTGCCTTCTGTTCGGCAACCGTGATTCCGACCCGCGTTTGTGACCGCCGGGGGTGTCTGCAGCGGGTGCCTACTCCGGATGCTTGCGCACGGAGTGCGCACCTTCGCTTAGTTGGCCTTCGGCGGCGCGCCGTCGATGGTCTTCGGTGGGTGGGCCGCGGCTCCATCCGGGCGTGGCGCCATGCCCGCGACGTTGCTCATCAGGTCGCTCATCTTCATGCCGCTCAGCGCCTCAAACAAGGCGGGCACCTGCGCGGCAATCTTGGTCAGATCGCCGGTGAGCTTGTTGGCTCCCACGCTGTCGCCATCGCCCGTGGAGATGATGGTGACCTTGTCTACCTTGCTGAGCGGCTCGGCCATCGCGCGGACCACATCGGCCATGTTGGTTAGCAGCTTGTCGACCACGGCAGCCTGCGTCCACTCCTGGTAGGCTTCGGCCTTGACGTTCATCGCCTTGGCTTCGGCCTCGCCCTTCTGGAAGATGATCGAGGCTTCGGCTTCACCCTGCGTGCGGATGGCCTGTGCCTTGCCTTCGGCCTCGGCAATCAGGCGTGCGCGCTCGGCCCCGGCCATATTTTCGATGCGCTGCTTTTCGATCTCCGAGCGCTTCAACACGGTGGCAATCAGCTCGCGTTCGTTGCGCTGAATCTCGGCCTCTTGCACCTTGACCTGCGCTTCCTTCTCAACCTGCTGCACCTTGACCTGCTCGGCGATCACCTTCTGCTGCATCACGTTCGTCTGCAGCTCGTAGGCCTTGTCGGCCTGTGCCTGCTGGCGGCGGCTCTGCTCTTCAAAGGTGGCCTTCTGGATGTCGAGATCGCGTTGCGCTTCGGCCTGCTTGGCCAGCGACATCGTCTCGGCGAGCACGCGCTCCTGGTCGGCTGCGGCCTTGGCGACCGCGGCCTCACGCAAGGCGATGGCGCGACGGATGGCGGTGTCACGTTCGGCTTCGGCAGAAGCGATCTCCGCGTCGCGGCGGATGCGTGCCACGTCCGGACGGCCCATGTTGGTGATGTATTCGTTCTTGTCGCGCACCTCTTTGATCGTGAAGCTGACGACCTCAAGGCCCATCTTGCTCAGGTCGTCGGAGCAGGTGGCGCGCATGCGCTCGCCCACCATTTCGGGCTCTTTGACGATCTGCTCGACGGTGAGCTGGCCGATGATGCCGCGCAGGTGGCCTTCCATGACCAGACGGATCAGACCCTCGCGTTCCGCAGGCGACTTGGAAAGAAATTGCTCGGCGGAGGTCATGATCGATTCCGCATCGGAGCGCACCTTGATCTGCGCGACGGCTTCAACCGTGACGGCGACGCCTTGCTTGGTGTACAGGTCCTGTTGCGGCGCAACGTCGAAACTCATCAGCTCCAGCGAGAGAAGCCGGGCGTGCTCGAACATAGGAAAGAGAAAGGTGCCGTGTCCCTTGACGACGCGCTGTCCGCGCATGCCGTAGACGATCAGTGCCTCGTTCGGTCCTGCCTTGCGGAACAGCCGGGCCAGTGTGCCCATAAGAACGAGAGTGACCAGAACAACCAAGCCAACAACGACAATAATTTCGTTATGCACCATGGACTCCTCTCTCCAAGAGGGGTTCCTGCAGATAGAGC
>CAXTRU010000125.1:0-9234 GCA_964246665.1 uncultured Acidobacteriaceae bacterium | reverse complement strand
CTTCGCTGCCGATCCTTTGGCGCGGTCCAGAGTGAAGATGACACCGACCATCCCGTCTTTCTTCCCCCTCCGCAAGCGGCCGCGTCCCCTATCGCCGAATCACAGGATGCCCACGACGGAGGCAGGCGAGCAGCCCTCGTATGCGGCGAGGTTTCGCTGCGTGGGCGCCGCGTGTGAGGACACGTGCTGCGGTGGTTGGGACATTCCTCTCGACAAGATCACCTACTTGAAATATCGGCAGTTCCCGGCTGAAGCACTCGGTTCTCTTGTCTCCCACTTCGTCACAGCTTGCGAGGGAGAGCCTCACGACAACTGGTATGGATCGATCCGGCGCAAACCCAATGGCTTGTGTCCCTTCTTCGGGGAGGACCGTCTTTGCGGGATCCAGAAGCATTACGGACAGGGGCTCTTGTCTTCGACCTGCTCGCTTTACCCGCGCTCTCTCGCGATGGTGCAAGGTGTCCTTGAGGGTTCGCTCAACCTTTCCTGTCCTGAAGCAGCACGCCAGGTGCTCTTGGAAGAGAACTCTACCGAGCAGATGGGCGATCTCCTGTCTGGGCAGTTCCGGACAGATAACGTGTTCGGCGTTCGAGAAAACAAAGGGCTTGGGGCGATCTACCCGCAAGTACGAGATGTCATTGTCGAACTGATCCGTGATCGGTCCCGGCCCATATGGCAACGTCTGCTATTGATCGTTGCTTTGTGTGGTCGTCTGGACAGCGTGGGTGACCATGACTTGTTTGCCGTTTCAGACCTTCTCGTCACCTACAGGAAGTCCTTAGGGAAGGGCTCTTCCTCAGAGTTGGACCGGATCACCCCGTCGTTGCCTCGTCGTCTTCAACTCGCCATTGTCCTCAGCAATCAGCGATGCCAAGACAAAGACTGCGGCAGCCGATTCAGGGAAGTCTTTTGGGACTTTATCGAAACAATCGGGTCAGCCAATTCCGCAGGAGCAGAGGACGACATACAGCGCTTTCAGCACGCGAGCCAAAACCACCTCGAGCCGTTGCTACGCGAGGCACCGTTCATGTTGGAAAACTACCTGCTGAACTACATCCATCAGTACCTCTTTCCCTTTGGCAGAGTTGGAAGCGATAGGTTTGTTGCTCACACGATGTCTGAAGAGGCCGTACTGCTGGTTGTGCGCTACTCCTGGATGACGACCCTCCTTACCGGAGTAGCAGGTCGCCATGGCTCCAGCTTTAGCAGGAGACACGTCGTATCTGCAGTCCAAGCCTTCTCAAGAGCTGTCGAGCACACACCTTACATCCTCGAGGAAGCTCTTGCTTTTGTAAGATCTCGCAACCTTGACACGATGTCGGGCTTAGCCAAGCTGCTCAGAAGCTAACTGTTGCAGATGGGAGATCCTATGCAGCTTCAGAGATGGACCTTGAAGGAATACTCAAAAATTGGTTTTCAACAGAACCACCGTCGGACATGCAAGCACGGGTGGTGTGCTCTTGTAAGTCGCGCCTCTATGAAGCGAGTTGTACCCGAAGAAGGAGTGCTATTCGTCTCGCAGCCGTATCGAGTCTCACGACAGTTGCGCTTGGATGGGCAGCTTTCAGTGCTCACCAAAAGCATATTCGCCTGAAAGCAGGTCTTTACGGAGGATGAGTGAGCAGAAGTAGGCAGCAGTGCCCCTGTGGAAGTGGTAAAACTATGCGGCGATGTTGTGGAGCACCCTCAAGCCAGAAAAAGCTCGAACTGGAGGCTAGCGCAAGGCGGCTGTCGGAGTTAGGTCTACATGCAGAAGCAGCGCAGGTCTTAAGTGAGCGCGCCAGGTTCAGCCCCCAGAACCCCATGGTATGGAATGATCTCGGGATTGAGTGTGTGGCTACCGGGCAGATGGAGGACGCCCATAAGGCTTTTACACGAGCGCTACGCGCTGTGGCCGACTACACGCCCTCGCTTTACAACCTCGGACGATTAGCCATGGTGCACTGTGCTGCGGAGAAGGCGAAAGAACGTTCGTCCAGGGACAGTGCGCGAGCGTTTGCAACGGAGGCAATTCGCTACTTCGAAGTAAGTCTCCTGAAGGACCCGCTGGATCACCGGACGCACGCAGCTCTTTCTGCCGCTTACACCCACATCGGAGAAATGGTGCGGGCAGGCTTCCATAGAAACGAAGCATCAAGACTAAATCCTGTCGCAATGCAGTCGCAGCGAACGTTGCGGGAGCAGCTATTCTTCAGAGTTCTCGAAAGGCCACAAGCTCAGACCAACCTTCCATTCCTGTTCAGTACCGGCAAGGAGTTCCAGACTCAGTAAGCCGGAGTAAGGACCAGTCCCGGAGCGCATTGCCGGAATTAGCGGTCAACGGCACCCATAAGCTCACTGCACCACCTCACTGGGCGGCAGGGCCTTTCCTTTTCGTCCTTTTCGCTTTGGCAAGACTGGTACCTCGCGTTCCACTCCTTCCCGCCCGGCGTGAAGCACCCGGGTTTTGGTTGGTTTATCGGCAGCTTTGGCCAAAACTTTAGCGGCTTCTCGGTCGACCGGAGCCGCTTCTGTGGGCGGTCCCAGCACCACGCGCGCTGCGGCATTTAGCAGGCGGCGAACCGGCCAGCTGCCGTCCGCAATGGGCAGCAGCACCTCCCCGGCACGCTGCTTTTCCGGGCGGTAGTACCAGCGTTTGAAGAGGGCGAGCGCGTCGCCGCGCAAGGTGGGCTCCGGCTCACCAGCGGCGGCGGCCTCGGCTTCGAGCTTCGCGAGCACCGCACCTGCTCGATCTTCGGGCGAGAGTGCGGATGTGGTCGGCCCCACAGCCTGCGCCGAGCCGGCTATCGGCGCGCCGCCCTGTGCGCTCGCTTCCGCGGCGCTTGCCTCGGGGCGAGCTTCCGGCACGGCGCTCAGCATCAGCGGCTGCGCAAACAGGGAAGAGCCGACAGCCGTCTGCTCCCGTACGGCGCGCACGCCCAGGGTGGACAGCCGTTCCGGCCCGACGAGTCGTCCGCCCTCCAGCAAAAATACCGCGGCATCCGGCGCGGCTTCTTCGCCATCGGCGGTCCCTGAACTCGCTGGGGCTTGCACGATCAACGCGCGCACCTCATAAGCCGCGCGTATCAGCGGGTCGGCGCTTTGTGCGATGCCTTTCACCTTTTCCCACTGCCGATGCAGCGCGGCCGCCCCCTCAAAGTCCATGTCTTCGCTGGCGGCTTCGCGCTTGGCGGCGATCTCCGCCATGAGGCTTTCGCCGCGCGTGCGCAGGTAGGCAAAGACACGCTCGGCCTCAGCCCGGTACGTCTCTCCGGTGACGGCTACCTTGCACGGCGCCAGGCAGCCGGGGTGCTCGGGATGGACCTCCAGGTCCTCATGGCAGCGCCGCACTTTAAACAACTCACCAACCGCCTCCGCCACGCGCTCTGCCGCGGCGCGCGAGGCAAACGGCCCGAAGCTTTCACGCAGCGCCCGCCGGCTCATCTTGTTGCTGACGTAGACGCGCGGGTGGTCATGGCTCATGGTCACGCGCAGAAAGTACGGGCAGTGCAGCCGCAGGCGCTTGCGTGCATCCGCCTCGCCGAACAGGGCGTGTGTGGCCCGGTACTGCAGCAGGACGCCCTCAAACTCCGACCCGGTTTCGGTCCACTCGATGGAGCGCACGCGGTCGCGCAGGTTCAGGCGCTTGCTCAGCACGGGGTTGCCGTCCGCATCCACGGTTTCGGGCGGCAGCAGCAGGCGGCGCAGGCGGCGGCGCAGGTCCGCCGCGCGCATCAGGTAAGGCTGATCGGTTTCGCGCTCGCCGCGCAGGGCAAAGACGCCAGGTCGCGCCGGCACCCCGCGCAGGGTCGCTTCCGCCTCTTCAGGCGTAAAAGGGACGCGGTGCGCAAAGGCGAACGGCTCAGCCATGGGTGCGATTTTAGCTGTCCCTGTGCGCCGGGCGCCTGCCTCGAACGGGGAAGCGCGTGGTTGCTCTTCAGGTTCTGTGGACGAAAGCAGGACATTCGCGGTCGCTCCTGAACTTTTTGCAACCAAACTGCCCCTCCTATGCGTATGGTGCTTTCGAAGCCGCTTTTTCCGGAGCCAACGTATGCGCCTGAACGTCCTCGGTTGTGCCGCCGCCCTGCTTGCCTGCACCGTTGCGCATGGGCAGAACTTTTCCACCTCGCCGTGTCCCGACAACGACGAGTCCGGCTCCGGCTGGTTCGGGCACCAGGAGCGCGCTTGCGAGCTGCGTCGCACCACGCTGCTGCTGAGCGGGGGGCATCTTGGCGTCACGGGAAACAATGGCGGCATCGAGGTCCTCGGCGAGGACCGCCCCGACATCACGGTGGAGGCGAAGGTGACCGCCCAGGCGGGCTCGCGCTCTGAAGCGGAAGCGCTGCTGCACGAGGTCCGTATCGTCGCCGACGGCAGCAACATTCACGCCGAGGGCCCACGGATTGACTCCAGCTTCTTCTCGCACCGCAACTGGGCAGTGAGCTTCCGCCTCCATGTGCCGCGCCGTACCGCCAGCGCTGAACTGAGCACCGCGAACGGGGCTATCCACGTGAACAACCTGGAAGGTCAGCTTTCGGCCAGCACCACCAACGGCAGCATCGACGCCGCGCACGTCCACGGCAACGTGCGGGCGACAACCACCAACGGCGGCCTGCGCCTGGACGACCTCGGCGGCTCAGTACATGCGGAAACGACCAATGGCGGCGTGAACATTTCGCTGGCCGGCGACCGCTGGCGTGGTGACGGGCTGTTCGCGAAGAGCACCAACGGTGGCATCACGGTAAGGTCGCCGGAACACTTCGCCGCGCACCTGGTGGCGGATACCGCGAACGGTGGCATCTCCATCGACTTCCCGATCACGGTGCAGGGCAAGATCGGTCACCACCTTGACACCGATGTGAATGGTGGCGGTCCCCCGGTGCACCTGGAGACGACCAACGGTGGCATCAACATCAACCGGCTGTAAGGGCTGAATAGGCCGTGGGCAGCGGTGCTTAGCTGCCGGCGACCGTCATGCCTTCCACGCGCACGGTCGGCACCGCGCCGGACCCACGCCACTCCAGGTCGTTGCCGATCGCGCTGACGTTGCGGTACATGTCTTTGAGATTGCCAGCAATTGTGATCTCTTCCACGGGAAACGCGATCTCGCCATCCTCGATCCACAAGCCACTTGCGCCCTGTGAGTAGTCCCCGGTGACCAGGTTCACGCCGAAGCCCATGGTGCTGAGCACAAGCAGACCACGCTGTACGCCGCCGACGATCTCGTCGTGGGTTTGTGTGCCTGGCTCCAAGAAAAAGTTTCCGCCGCCAATGCCCGGCGCGCCCGACATGCCGCGAGAGGCTTTGGCGTTGGACTGCATCCCGAGCTTGCGTGCCGTGTACGTGTTCAGCATCAGCTCCTTCAGGATGCCGCGCTCGATGACGACGGTGCGCCTCGTGGGCAGGCCGTCCCCGTCGAACGGCGAGGTGCCAAACCCGCCGACCTGCAGTGTCGATCCGTCCGGCAGCGTGTGCGGAAAGACCATCGTTCCGTCGTCGACGATGGTGATATTTTCCCCGGCGACCTGCTCGCCCAGCTTGCCGGCAAACATGCTCGCATTGCGGTAAATCGAATCCCCGTTGGCTGCGCTCAGCAGGCTGCCCATCAGGCCGCGTGCGGCTTCCGGCGGAAAGATGACCGGCACCTGCTGCGTGGGTACGCGCCGGGCGCCCAGTAGACGAAGGGAGCGCCGGGCAGCTTCGCGTCCCACGGCCTCGGGGTCTTCCAGCAGGCGGGCTGTGCGCGCGCTGGAGTACCAGTAGCCACCCTGCATGCCGCTCTCATCCTGCGCAATGGGCGCGGCGGAAAAGCCGACGTACGAGCGCCGGTACTCGCCGGTGAAGCCACGAGAATTCGTCATCACGCGGTGCGCCCAGGAGCAATCGAAGCTGGCGCCCTTGGAGTTCTGGATGCGGGTGTCGAAGCCCATCGCCGCGGCCTCGCAACGACGCGCGATCTCGATGCGCTCGGGGGCGGGGATGGCGTTGGCGTCCTCAAAGTACAAGGCCTGCTCGGCGGGGTCGTGCTGCCCGAAGGCGTCGCTCTCCGGCAGGCCCGCGAAGGGATCGACGCCCGTGATCTTGGCAAGCCCCACGGCGCTTGAGACCAGTCGGGCGATGCCGGCCTCGCTCAGGTCGGAGGACGAGGTGGACGCGGTGCGCTGGCCGCCTTCGGCTGCGCAGAATACACGGAGCCCAATAGCCCGCGAGCCGGCCTCGGTCAGCTGCTCCACCTCGCCGAGGCGGACGTGCACGTTGAACTCTTCGCCCTCATAGACGACGACTTCGGCGTCCGTTGCACCGGCCCGCAGGGCGCGATGGAGGGCCTGCTCCGCCAGTGTGCGCAAGGCAGGCCCGGCATGTTGTGCTGTGTCGTTACGTTCCGGCATACACCGCTATTGTCGCAGGCGTGTGCCTTGCGGCGGTCTAATCCCGGATGAACATGGCCGTTTCCGGACTGCCGCCCTTGCTCGCGATGACGCGCACATTGTCACCCTTGGACGGGGAAAACTTGTCCGCCGGCACCGCGCCGTTCATGCTGTCGGCCATGGCCTTTGGGTCAATCTGGAAGGTCTGCTCTTTGCCGGAGCTGTCCTTGAGCGAGATCTGGTGAGTGTGCTTGTTGAACTTGGTCACTGTGCCTTCCACTGTGTCGAAGGGACCAGCCCCGAGGTCCTGAACGGCAACCGCCGTACGCACGCTGCTGTTGCCGTAGAAGTAGACGACTACCTGATCACCCGTTTTGCTGAAGCTCGAAACAGGTATGGTGCGACCCTTGACGTCGCGATCGAAGCTGACCTCAGTCGCGCCCTGCTGGGCGGGGTAGCTGAAGGTTCCTTCCGAGCCGTCATTGGTGGTCACCTGTATGGTCCTGGCTGCAGGGTCCACCTTGGTTACGGTGCCGCTTAGGGCGTGCACGATCTCTTGGGCTGCCGCCGGCCCGGCGCACAGCGTCGCCGCTGCTAACGCCATCACTGCTCCACTTGCATACCGCATGTCATCCCTCCGCCTGTGTCCTTTCCTTTGCAGCAGGGCAGGACAGGCCTTGTACAGCGAGAGGAATATACATCTTGGCACGATACATTTGCAATAACGTCACCGCAGACTGCATAGATGCAGACCACGGGTGGTCCCGGGCGGGCCCGCTGGTGAGTTTTGCCTTATTGGACGGGGTTCAGCGACAGCCTTGGCTCGCGTCCATCCTTGGCCTGCTGAAAGTACATACCGGAAGGGCAGTACTCGGAGTCTGCACGATGGAGGTGCTCGGCGTGCGAGGCTGCGCCGTGCGCCACTTTGCGCTTGTGCAGCTTCATCGCGCCGTTGCAGTCTTTGCAGCGGAACTCGGTGTCACTGTCGTCCAGGGCATCCTGAACCGTCTTCACCTTCCAGTAGCTCTCGTACCCAGTCGCCCCTGCACGTACGCGCCGTCTGCGAACTTCGCACTCGTAGATGACTTCTTTCTTCGTTCCCGTCACATAGCTCCTTGCTTACTGTCCAGTTCCGCCCACGGTCATGCGGTCCAACTTGATGGTGGGCATCCCTACGCCCACCGGTACGCTCTGCCCGGCTTTACCACAGGTGCCGATGCCTTCATCGAGCGCGAGGTCATTGCCCACCATCGACACATGCTTCAACGACTCGGGCCCATTGCCGATCAGCGTTGCGCCCTTCACCGGCGCGGTCACTTTGCCGTCCTCGATGAGGTAGGCTTCGCTCGCGGTGAAGACGAATTTACCCGTCGTGATGTCGACCTGGCCGCCGCCGAAGTTCACCGCGTAAAGGCCGCGCTTCACGCTGCGCAGGATGTCGGCGGGATCGTCCTCGCCGTTCAACATGTAGGTGTTGGTCATGCGCGGCATGGGGATCGCCTGGTAACTTTCGCGGCGCCCACTGCCGGTGTTGGGCATGCCCATCAGCCTTGAACTGAGTTTGTCGCTGAGATAGCCGCGCAGGATTCCGTTTTCGATCAGCACGGTCTCCTGCGTCGGATTGCCTTCGTCGTCCACGTTCAGCGAGCCACGACGGCCGGGCATGGTGCCGTTGTCCACGACAGTGACCTTGCTGGACGCCACCTGGCGACCGATCAGGCCGGCGAACGCGGATGTCTTTTTGCGGTTGAAGTCGGCTTCCAGACCGTGGCCCACAGCCTCATGCAAGAGCACACCGGGCCAGCCGGGGCCCAATACCACTTCCATCTCGCCGGCGGGTGCGGCCTTGGCGCCGAGTTGCAGCAGCGCCGTGCGAGCAGCCTCTTCGGCGAAGTGCTCCGGGCTCTTGTCGCCGGTAAAGAAGTCCAGCGTGACGCGCCCACCGCCGCCGGAGGTGCCGCGGGCGACTTCGCCGCTCGCATCCTTGGCGATGACGAAGACGTTGAAACGGGCAAGCGGCTGTGTGTCGCTGGCGAAGGTGCCGTCGCTGGCGGCGATCAGAATGCGGCGCAGCTCGTCATTGAGCCCGGCGCGCACCTGCACGATGCGCGGATCGAACGCCCGGGCGGCGCGGTCGGCGCGGGCGATGAGATCGAGCTTGATGGTGATTTCGGCGTCCACCGTGGCGCCGGCTACGGGATACAGCTGCGGCGTCGGCCGCTCCGTGAAGCCTTGCACGCGCTCGGTTTGCGGACCGCTGGCGATCAACGCTGCGGTGCGGGCAGCTTTGAGCAGACGCTCTGGCGAAAGGTCATCGGTGTAGGCGAAGCCGGTGCGCTCGCCGGAAAGCACGCGCACACCGCAACCCACGCTGATGCCCTCGGCCGCGGTTTTCACGATGCCTTCGTCGACGCCCAGGGAACTCGACGTAACGGCTTCGAAGTACAGATCGGCGAACTCGCCGCCCGCGCTCAGGGCTTCGCCCAGGCAGCGTTCCAGCAATCGTTCACTCAGCCCGAGCGTGTCGAAGAAGTAGCGCTTGTGATCGTACCCAGGCTGCAAAAGCGAGGAAGGAAGAGCCGCCATCTCTTGATTGTACGGCCCTGCGCAGGTTACCGATGGTTGGGGTCAGCGGCCATGCGAGGGATCGGGGCTGTCGGCGACGTCCATATCAAGGAACATCTGCGGGTATCCGGGCGCATAACAGTTTCCGTCTGCGGCGTATGTTTTGCCACAGCTTTGCGTGATCTCCGGCCGCCGTGGCGACTGCGCATACTGCCAGACGAGGATGCCTGCGTCGGGAGCAGCACTGAGCGGTTTTGGTTGCAGGGTGCAGCCTGGCGCGGGTGGACACTGGTCCAGCGCGTCGAAGATGGTGACCTCGTGC
>CAXTRU010000124.1:0-9298 GCA_964246665.1 uncultured Acidobacteriaceae bacterium | reverse complement strand
CCATGAGAGGCGGCAGATCGACTGGGGAAGTGAATGGGCAATTTGCAAGCGGAACAAATGTGGCGGCAGCAGTTGTATGACCGCAGCGTAGCGTCTCACCCCAAGCCGCAGATGCGGCGGGCCGAGTGGCGCACTTTGAACGGCACGTGGGAGTTTTGCAAGGGGCGCGGGCAGCAGTACATCGGGCCCGCTGACGTGCAGTGGGAGTGCCCCATCACCGTGCCGTTCAGCCCGGAAACCGAGGCCAGCGGCGTCGCCGACCAGGGCTTCTACACCACGGTGTGGTATCGGCGGACGTGGGAGCAGGAGCCCCTACCCGCGGGCAAGCGCTTGATCGTGCACTTCGAAGCCGTGGATTGGGCGACGGTGGTGTGGGTGAACGGCAAGCGGGTGTGCTCGCACCAGGGCGGCTTTACGCCCTTCTGCGCCGACATCACGCACGCGCTCGTCGACGGCAAGACGCAGGAGATCGTGGTCCGGGCCGAGGATGACTCGCTGGACCTGGAAAAGCCGCGCGGCAAACAGGACTGGAAGCTGGAGCCGCACTCCATCTGGTACCCGCGCACGACCGGCATCTGGCAGGAGGTGTGGCTGGAAACCGTGAACTCGACGCGGCTCAGTTCACTGCACTGGTCCAGCAGCCTGAAGCACTGGGACATCGGCATCGACGCGCGCATTGTGGAAGACGGCAACTTTGAGGCGGAGCTGACGGGCCGCGAGGAAGGCCGGCAGCAACAATCGTTGAAGCTGAATGTGAAACTGAGCGTCGGCGGTCAGATGATCGCCGAAGACCGCTACGCGGTGGTCTCCGGCGAGGTGCACCGGCGCATCGCGCTCTCTGACCCGGGCATTGATGATTCGCGCAACACCTTGTTATGGTCGCCTGGGTCACCGACGTTGATCGATGCGGAGATCGAGCTGCGCTCGGCGGATGGGGTGCTGCTCGACCGCATCGAAAGCTACACGGCGATTCGATCCGTGGCCGCGCAAGGCGACCGTTTTATCCTGAACGGACGTCCGCTGCCGCTGCGCCTTGTGCTCGACCAGGGCTATTGGAAAGAGACCGGGCTCACACCGCCGGACGACGATGCGCTGCGCAAGGACATCGAGTTGGTTCGGCGGCTCGGCTTTAACGGCGTGCGCAAGCACCAAAAGATCGAGAGCGAGCGCTTCTTGTACTTCGCGGATAAGGCCGGTCTGCTGGTATGGGAAGAGATGCCCAGCGCCTACCGCTACACGACCAAGTCGATTCATCGCCTGACGCGCGAGTGGCTTGAGGTGCTGGAGCGCGATCGCAGCCATCCCTGCATCATCTCGTGGGTGCCCTTCAACGAGAGCTGGGGCGTGCCGGACCTGCCGGAAAGCCCAGCGCAACGGCACTACGTGCAGGGGCTTTACCACCTCACCAAGGCAATCGACCCGTCGCGGCCCGTCATCGGCAACGATGGCTGGGAAAGCGTGGCGACCGACATCATCGGCATTCACGACTACGACGACAAACCGGAACGCATCACGCTGCGCTACGGTCTGAACGACATCGACACCAAGCTGTGGAAGCATGAGCGGCCGGGCGGGCGTGTGCTCAATCTCGGTGGCAAGGACGTTACGACGGACCGGCCCATCGTACTGACGGAGTTCGGCGGCATCGCCTTCGGCGGGGATAAGAAGGAAACCTGGGGCTATTCGCGCTCACAGACGCCGGAGGATTTCCTGGATCGCTACCAGAAGCTGCTCGAAGCTGTGCGCGGGCTCCCGGCGCTGGGTGGGTTCTGCTACACGCAGCTAACGGACACCTACCAGGAGGTCAACGGCCTGCTCTACATCGACCGCACACCGAAGGCTCCGCTAGAGCTGATGGCGCAGGCCACCAGCGGTGTGCGGCCGGAGCTGGAAGAGCAGCATTCGGAGGCATCGTGGCAAGAAGAGCCGACGCTTGGGCCGCACTTCCGCGCAGCGGTGCAGCCCTAAGCGGCCTGTGATTGGAGGAGCGGATCGGCGGTTGCCGTGTCCAGAGCGCTACACCGCAACCCCGGGGAGGTCAGCCTTCCCCGGGCTAATCGGGGTGTTGAGGTTAACGCGTTGCGAGGGCGTGGCGTTCGGCTAGTCGCGGACGCCCACGGGTTCAGATACTCAGCTTTCGGCTTAACAGCGGTCTCTGCGCTACGCTCTGTTCGAACAGCGGGGCTGGGGCGACACCGACAGCAGAGGCCGCCCAATCAGGTTAGCTCCCAGCGTTTGCCCGCCGAGATACCCGTCGTGGCTCGCCCGTATCGGCGTCGAAGCTGATGATCAGCGCCCGGCAGGGCTCCTCGCTCGCGCAGTGGTAATTACGCTCGGTCTCGCCGGAGATGTACATCACATCGCGTGGGCCGAGCGTGTGGCGCTCGCCATTGCGCTGCAAGCTTAATTCGCCGGAAAGCACGTAGCACATCTCCACGCCGGGATAGAGCTCGGGAAAGAAAGGATCGTGATCCTTACCCGGGTAGAACTCCGCCAGGCAAGGCCGCAGGCCACCTTCGGGCACAAGGATGCCGAAGCTTTCGGCGACATAGTCCGGCTCCGGCGAGCCCATAGGCAGACGTACGCGGTCCTTCCCGCGTTGGACGCGGAAGACGCTCGCATCGCCGCCGTCGAAGAAGTACGACAGATCTTTGCCGAAGACCAACGCCAGGCGCGCCAGGTTGCGCAACGTGGGCACGACGCGGCCGGTTTCCAGCTGCGAAAGAAAGCTGGCCGACAGCCCCGTTTGCTTGCCCAACTCCACCAGGCCCATGGATCGCTTCAGCCGCAGCCGTTTAATCCGTTGCCCAAGGCGCGCTTCCGAAAGCAGATCTTCCGCGGCGCCGGGATCCACGGAAGGACGGATCACGTCCTCGCTGGCTGTACGGTTCATCTCGTCGAGTGGCTGGTCCGTCTCAAGTGTCGGCATCGTGTGCGCCTTTTCGTGGTGTTGGGGCTATGTAGACCGAAGTCGAGTTTTCAGATGCTGAAACGGATTGTGGCGTCTCTGAAAAACATGAGCCGTCCGGTTAACGATCCAGCGGGTCTCCCTGGGTGCTTTGGGGCACCGCGGGTGGCGATCTTCGCGCGATGTTATAGCGCACGAAGGCGATCCGGATCCAGAATTTGCCGCAACGCCGCGATGCGCTTCCACGGGTCACGCCGTAGGCGATCCTGCCACTGCGCAAACGCACGCACAGCAAATTGCGGCCGCTCCGGCGCGTCCAGTTCCTTCCACTCCAACGGCACAGACGCGTTGACGCCGGGCCGCGCCCGGGGCGAAAAGGGAGCCACCGCCGTGGCGCCGCGCTCGTTGCGCAGGTAGTCCAGATAGATCTTTCCCACGCGCGCGGCTTTGGTCATCTTGGTCAGGTACAGCCGTGGATTGGCACGCTCCATCGCGACCACGAAACGGTGCGCCAGGTCCTTCACCGTGGCGAAGTCATGCTCCGGTGCAATCGGCGCGACGACATGGAGCCCTTTGCCGCCTGTGGTCTTTAGAAAGCTTTCCAGCCCAATCTTCTTCAGTCGTGCCCGCACCTCAAGCGCCGCCTCGGTCACCGTCATCCAGGCCAGCGACTCATCGGGGTCCAGGTCGAAGATCAGCCGGTCGGGGCACTCCAGGTTGTCGTTGCGCGAGCCCCAGGGATGCACCTCCAGCACGCCCATCTGCGCCAGCCCGGCCAGCGCTTCGGGAGTGCTCAGCGTGATGTACGGCTCCGGGGGACCCCCCTTTTTGTCGGCCACCATCACAGACCCAATGCCAGGCGGCAGCATGCTGTTCACATGCTTCTGGTAGAAGCACGGCTTGCCGGCGCCGTCAGGGCAACGCACCAGCGACAAAGGCCTGTCAGCGATGTGCGGCAGCATACGCTCCGCCGCGGCCCAGTAGTAGTCCGCCAACTGCTGCTTGGTCAGTTCGGACTCCGGATCAAGGATCTTCTTCGGATGCGTCAGCCGAATGGACGCCGGCAGCACGGCTGCGGGCGCGGTCTTGGCCTCTCGCCGGGCGGGCTGGATGGCTTTCGCGGACACATCCGCGGTGGGTGGCGCACTCTCGCCGGCTTGCGCGGGTGCGGTTTCCCCGTGCTTGCGCTCGTTCGACTTCGGCTGCGGGGCTACGGATGGTTCCTCGCGCACTACCTCTTCCGGCTTCTTGTCTTCGCGCAAACCCAGAAACGCCGCCTGCCGCACCAGGTCTTCCGCCGTCCAGGTCGCAAAGCGCACCTGCGCCACCAACTCCGGTTTCACCCACACCGCATCACGGCGCTGGTCGGCGGGCACCTGCAGGTAGGGTGAGGTCTTGGTCTGCAACGGCGCCAACTGCGCCCGCAGCTCCCTGCGCTGCTTCTGCGTGAAACCGGTACCGGTTCGCCCCGCAAAAATCAACTTGCCGCTCCGGTAATAGCCGAGCAGCAACGAGCCCACCTTGTCCGGTCCGTCCGACGAGAGCGAAAAGCCGCCCACCACGAACTCCTGCTCATGCAGGCACTTCGATTTCAGCCAGCTCGAGCGGCGGCCCATCTGGTACGGCTCATCGGCTCGCTTGGAGATGATGCCCTCGGCGTGGAATCGGCAGGCCTCCTCAAACATCAGCTGCCCGCTGGTCTCCAGATGCTCCGAGTAGCGCACGATGGCCCCGTCGTCGCGCGGCACCACCTCGGCCAGCAGGGCCTTGCGCGCCCGCAGCGGCATCCCGCGGGTATTGCGCCCTTGCAAGTGAAGCAGGTCGAAGCAAAAAAAGGTGAGTGGATGCTTTTCGTTGTTCTGAAACGACGCCTGCAGGTCGGCGAAGTTGGTGTTGCCGTTCTCGCCGAGCACGACCACCTCGCCGTCCAGCGTCACGGTTTCTGACGGCAACTGCGCCACCGCTTCAGCAACCGCTGGCACACGGTATGTCCAGTCCAATCCGCTGCGCGTCAGCATCTGGACGCCACGCGGGCTCTTGCGGGCTTGCATCCGGTAGCCGTCTAGCTTCAGTTCATGCAGCCAACCGGCGCCTTCCGGCGGGTTCTCGGCTTCCTGCGCCAGCTGTGGCTGGATGAACTCCGGCTGCGGCTCACGCGGCAGGTCTTCCAGCGTGTCCAGCGCGGCGTTGGAGAGCTTTCCCCGCCTCGGAGCCGGTCCAGGCACAATCTTCGGGCGCGGGCGCGGCGCTACCCGCAACGCGGGGCCATCGGCCTCAGCTTTGTCTGCGGAAGTCTTCGGACCAGCCTGCGACGGCGCGGCGGCTGCGGCCCCCGGCGCCTCTTGCCGGTACCAGGCCTGTCCCTCGGTCGCGGTCTCCTTGCTGTTCCACACGTGGTCGCTTTCGTGTGCGATCTCGTCCATCGTGCGTCCGGTCAGCGCCGAGGCTGGCGCCTCGTCCACAATCGCCGGAGCCGTTGCAGGCCGTTCAAACTCGTCGTGCTCCTTGATCAGCAGCCATTGCGGCTTGTCGTTGCCCTTCCAGCGCCCGTCGGCGCCGCCGTACGGCTTGGTGGTGTGCATGCGCACCAAGGTCCACTTGCCCTGCAGCTTGGCGCCGTGGAGCTCAAACTTCAACGACCCCGTCCGTAACCCTGCGTCCACGTTTTCATGCCCCGGCTGCGGCCACCACGTCCCCTGGTCCCACACCATCACGGTGCCGCCGCCGTATTGGCCTTTTGGAATAATGCCCTCAAACCCGCCGTACTCCATCGGGTGGTCTTCGACCTGCACGGCCAGCCGGCGGTCCGCCACCACGTAGCTCGGTCCTTTGGCCACCGCCCAGCTTTTCAGCACACCGCTCCAGCCCAGCCGGAAGTCGTAGTGCAGGTGGCTCGCCGCATGCTTCTGGATCACAAACGGCAGACCGCCGCCGTTGCCCTTACCTCGGGCTGCCGGGCTGGGTCGAGGTGGGGCCTTCACCGCGGGCGCACCGGAGCCCGCCGGCTCGGCGGTCACGGTGAAATCGCGCATGCTGCGGTACTTGGCCAATTGCGTGTCGACCAGGTCAGCCGAACTCGGCGCTTCCTCGACCGGCGGCGGCGGCGCTGGCTGAGCCGCCTGCAATGCCGGCACATCGGCCCGATCGGCGAATTTGCCTTTGGCCTTGGACGGCGCACGTTCAGCCGGGGCCGGCTTGGCCGCCTTCGCAGGCTTGGCCGCGACCTTCTTCGCGACCGCAGCCGGCCTCCCCGCCTTTGCGGGTGCCTTCTTCACCGTGGCCCTGGCAGGCGCGGCTACGGCTTTGGCCGACGGCTTGCCGGAGGCTGCCAAAGGTGCGCGCGCAGCTGCCTTGGCAGCCGTCTTCGCTGATTTCTTGGTGGCCATGCATCGTTTCCTAAGCGCTCTTGCGCTTCGATGCCGTCTTGGATGCAGCCTTTGTGTCGCGTTTTGCGGAAGATTTTGCCGGGGCCTTGGCAGGGGCGGCACCCTTCACCAACGACAACCCACCGCCGGCCCGCTTGGGTTCCTTCTTGGGCGGTTTGGCTGCCTCTTCGGGCTCGGGCGCAGCCACAGCACCCCCGCCGATGCTCTTGCGCAGGGCATCCATCAAGTTGATCACCTTGCCGCGCGCCGGGGCCGGTTCCACATCCTGCGGCACAGGCGCGTGCTTCAGCTTGGCGTCGACCAGCTCCTTCACCGCCACCTCATAGCCGTCCACAAACTCTTCCGGCTTGAACTCCCCCGCACGCCGCTGGATCAGCATCTTGGCCAGTTCCAGCGAGTCCGCCGCGACCTCCACCCTCTTGATGTCGCGGAAGTAGTCGGCGGCATTGCGCAGCTCCGCGGCGTAGCGCATGGTGTAGGCCATCATGCCGCCATTGCCGTCGTGGCCGTAGGGCGCGATGGCCACCACATGCTCCCGGCCGCCAAACGCAATCTTGGAGATGGCCAGCTTTTTCGTATCCAGCAAGGCCTGCCGCACGGTCGCAAAGGCCTCGGTCTGCGCGTCGTTCTCCGGCAGGACGAAGTAGGGCTTCTCGAAGTACATGGGGTCGATCTGGTCGGCGTCTACAAATTGCGCCACCTCCATCGAGTGCTTCGACGGCACGCGCAGATGGGCCAGCTCCTCGGGCTCAATGGTCACGTACTGGCCTTTGGCGTACTCATAGCCCTTGACGATCTGGCTCTGCTGTACCGGGGCCGCTGCGGGGGCCTCGTCGGGGTCGTTCGCCGTCGCCTCCGCCGCGCTCGCCGTGAATTTCTGGTAGCGAATGCGCTCCCCTGTCGCCCGGTCGATTTGGTGGAACGAAATCTGGCTCTTCGCCTCCGTTGCCACAAACAGCTTTACCCCAAAGCTGACGAGCGAGATCGTGATCTGCCCACTCCAGTAAGGTCGTGCCATACCCGCACCTCGGTTCTTTCGTCTGCCGAATGAGAGTAGCGCGACGCCGCCTCGGGATGCACCAAAAAATGTTCCCCGCCCGAAAGATCCCTCACCGAAGTAACCAAAGGCAGCATCTAAGCCGCCGATTTGCACACTCAGTTATCGACGACTTAGTTACCTCCACAGGCTCAGCCGAAGCGCAGACTCGCCGCGCCCACCGTCGAGAAGCCAGCTTCTGCCTCTGATTTTGTGTCCGCCAACGTGTTGCCCGTCCACGACCCTGTCGTAATCCACATGCCTTTGCGCAGCCCGCCCGTGCGTGCGGCACCCTCATTGGCCAGCCACGGCAGCAGCTTCAGCAGGTCACCCGAGGTGTTGGAGCCGACACGCTCCACGCGCACCACCGAGTCCACGATAAGCGTGACCTTCTCCTGCGAGAAATCCACCTTGCGCCAGTCGGCGAACGGCTGTCCATAGACGAAGCCGCCGTGCATCTGCAGGTCAGCCAGCATGGCCTCGCGAGGCACCTGTACGGGGTCCACAAACGCGGTCTCCAGCACCTCGATTGCCGGGTGGCACGACGCCATCGCACCCAAAACCTCCTCGCGGGTGTAGGGCCGGTCCGGCCGGGGCGGCAGGTCTTCGCCCACCAGAAAGGCGATCTCCGCTTCCAGCCCGCGGTAACGCCAACGGCCACCCGAAAGCACACTGCCGCCGGGCGCGATCCACGCGGTCGGCATCGGCGCGAACATCGGTGTCGCCTCGGGGCTCGGTGCGCCGATCTTCCATCCGCCGATCGCGCCGAACTCGGTCACAATCTGGTCCTGCACGGCGTACACCTCGTCCATGTTCACGGGAATCAGCTCCGGCGGCAGCGAGGGAAGGGGCCGGCTTTCCCGCCGCGCGTCCACCAGCGTGTTGGCAATCAGAGTGACGACTTCCTCGCGTGCACCGGTCATACAGGCTCTCCCTCAACCAAGCTTCGGTGATTGGATGCAACCGCGCGTCGCGGTCTTTTCTTTCTTCTTTCCTCTCTCCTCTCTCGTCTTCCTCTCTCCTCTCTCCTCTCTCCTCTCTCGTCTCTCACTCACCCAGCATGAAGCGGCGCACACTGTGAGCCCGTCCCGTGCCGCCATCGCAGCCGATCAACGTCGCGCAGATCTTCGGGTTGCCCTTGGCTGCCTCTAGTTTGCCCGGCATACCGGTAAGGAAGCGCTTCAAGATCAACTCCGTTTCCACGCCGATCACCGAGTTATACGGCCCGCTCATGCCGACGTCGGTTTGAAACGCAGTCCCGCCCGGCAGCACGCGCTCATCCGCCGTTGGAATGTGGGTGTGTGTGCCCAGCACCGCGGTCACACGGCCATCGAGATACCATCCCAGCGCCACCTTCTCGCTGGTCGCTTCCCCGTGGAAGTCCAGCAGAATGACCTTCGCACCCGACCGCTTGGCAATGCCGTCCAACAGCTCATCGGCCTTCCGAAACGGGTCATCACAGGGATTCATAAACACGCGCCCTTGCAGATTCATCACGGCATAGCGCTGCCCCGTGCCGAGCTCCCCTTCATACACGCCAAACCCCGGCGTACCCACCGCGTAGTTGGCCGGTCGCAACACGCGCCGTCCCCGCTCGTGCGACTCCGTGGGCACTGCCATGTACTCAAAGATCTCTTTCTTATCCCAGATGTGGTTGCCGGTCGTAATTACCTGCGCGCCCAGGTCAAACAGCTCTTCGGCGAGCGCCGGCGTGATGCCAAAACCGCCCGCGGCGTTTTCGCCGTTGATCACCAACAAATCCACCTCATGGGTCTCCATCAGGTGCGGCAAGTGCTCCCGCACAATGTGCCGCCCCGCCGACCCAAACACATCGCCTACGAAGAGAATGTTCATTGAAGGACAGGGTACAGGGTGGTCGGTGGGCGGTGCTCGGTGCTCGGTGCTCGGTGGCTAGTGGCTGGTGGCTAGTGGCTAGTGGCTGGTGAGTGGTGGCTGGTGGCTGGTGGC